>DAINSR010000035.1:1775-2746 GCA_036741255.1 Flavobacterium sp. | reverse complement strand
TAATACTATATCAACCGGAGTTCCATCTTCTAAGAAAGGCATATCTTCATGTCTTACTATTCGGGCAACGATTCCTTTGTTACCATGACGACCCGCCATTTTATCCCCAACTTTTAGTTTACGTTTCTTTGCAATATAAACCTTAGCTAATTTTAAAATTCCAGCAGGTAATTCGTCCCCCACAGTAATTGTAAACTTTTCTCTTCTCAGCCAACCTTGTAAATCGTTTAATTTAATTTTATAATTATGAATTAAATCATTTACTAAATTGTTTGCACTGTCATCAGTAGTCCACTGCCCTTTTGTTAAGTGAGCAAAATCTTCAACAGCATATAACATTTTTTGAGTGTATTTTTTCCCTTTAGGCAAAACTTCTTCTCCTAAATCGTTCATGACACCCTGAGATGTTTTTCCATTAACAATTGTAAATAATTTATCAATAAGTTTTTCTTTTAACTCATTTGATTTAACTTCAAATTCAGTTTCAAGCTTATCAATATCTTCTTTATCTTTTGAACGCTTACGCTTGTCTTTTACCGCTTTTGCAAATAGCTTTTTATCTAAAACCACTCCATGTAATGAAGGTGAAGCCTTTAAAGATGCATCTTTAACATCTCCAGCTTTATCACCAAATATGGCTCGAAGTAATTTTTCTTCTGGTGTGGGGTCAGATTCTCCTTTAGGTGTAATTTTACCAATAAGAATATCCCCTGGTTTAACCTCTGCACTAATTCGTATCATTCCATTTTCATCTAAATCTTTAGTAGCTTCTTCAGAAACATTTGGAATATCATTTGTAAGCTCTTCATTACCCAGTTTAGTATCTCTAACTTCTAAAGTATAATCGTCAATGTGAATAGATGTAAAAATATCGTCACGAACTACTTTTTCAGAAATTACAATAGCATCTTCAAAGTTATATCCTTTCCAAGGCATAAATGCCACTTTTAGGTTTCTTCCTAAAGCTAGCT
>DAINSR010000035.1:0-1765 GCA_036741255.1 Flavobacterium sp. | reverse complement strand
CATTCTGAGTTGCATATCCTTCACAAAGAACTTGACCTTTTGTTACTCTATCTCCCTTTTTTACAATAGGTTTCAAGTTAATAGATGTACTCTGATTCGTTTTTCTAAATTTAATTAAATTATATGTTTTTTCATCAGAATCAAAACTTACTAATTTCTCTTCCTCTGTTCGGTCATATTTAATTGTAATAGAATTTGCATCTACATATTCCACAACGCCGTTACCCTCGGCATTTATAAGTACACGAGAGTCTGAAGCAACTTGTCTTTCTAAACCAGTACCAACAATTGGAGCTTCTGGTTTTAACAATGGTACAGCCTGACGCATCATGTTAGACCCCATCAAAGCACGGTTTGCATCATCATGCTCTAAAAATGGTATAAGAGAAGCAGAAATTGATGCTATTTGATTAGGAGCAACATCTGCATAATGAATTGCTGTGGGTTCCACAACAGGGAAATCGCCTTCTTCACGAGCAATTACTCTATCAGATAGAATTTTACCACTCTCATCAACTTTAATATTGGCTTGAGAAATCATCATTCCCTCTTCTTCCTCAGCACTCAAATAAACAGGCGTGTCAGTTAAATTTACTACTCCATTTACTACTTTTCTGTAAGGAGTTTCAATGAAACCCATACTATTTACTTTTGCAAAAACCCCAAGAGAAGAAATAAGTCCAATATTTGGTCCTTCTGGAGTTTCAATTGGACACAAACGACCATAGTGTGTATAGTGAACATCTCGAACCTCAAAACCAGCTCTCTCTCTTGACAAACCTCCCGGCCCTAAAGCAGATAAGCTTCGCTTGTGAGTAATTTCAGCTAATGGATTTGTTTGATCCATAAACTGAGATAACTGATTCGTTCCAAAGAAAGAATTAATTACTGATGACAAGGTTTTAGCATTTATAAGATCAATTGGTGTAAAAACTTCGTTATCTCTAACGTTCATTCTTTCACGAATAGTTCTAGCCATTCTAGCAAGCCCTACACCAAATTGTTGAGACAATTGCTCTCCCACAGTTCTAACACGTCTATTTGATAAGTGATCAATATCATCAATTTCTGCTTTAGAATTGATTAATTCAATCAAATATTTAACAATAGTGATAATATCCTCTTTAGTTAAAACTTGTTTATCTGTTGAGATGTCCAAGCCTAGTTTTTTATTCATTCTATATCTACCAACCTCGCCTAAATTGTAACGTTGATCAGAGAAAAATAGTTTATCAATAATACCACGAGCCGTCTCTTCGTCTGGTGGTTCAGCATTTCTTAATTGTCTATATATATGTTCTACCGCTTCTTTTTCTGAATTGGTAGGGTCTTTTTGCAAAGTATTGTGAATAATAGCATAATCAGCTTGATTACTATCTTCTTTATGTAACAAAATTGATTTTACATCAGCTGTGATAATTTCTTCAACATTATCCTTATCTAAAATTGTATCACGATCTAAAATAATCTCATTTCGCTCAATGGAAACAACTTCGCCAGTGTCTTCATCTACGAAATCTTCGTGCCAAGTATTAAGTACACGTGCAGCTAATCGTCTTCCAATATATTTTTTGATACCAGTTTTTGAAACTTTAATTTCTTCAGCTAAATCAAAAATTTCTAATATATCCTTATCTCTTTCAAAACCAATTGCTCTAAACAAAGTAGTTACTGGCAGTTTTTTCTTTCTGTCAATGTAAGCATACATCACGTTATTTATATCTGTAGCAAATTCAATCCATGAACCTTTAAATGGAATTACTCT
>DAINSR010000034.1:6891-12808 GCA_036741255.1 Flavobacterium sp. | reverse complement strand
ATAATTTAACTGGTCATTTGCATGTTTTAATCCGTCTTGCAATCGTTCGTCAAATGATTTTTTATCTTGTCTGGATAAAAATTGCATATACATAGCTTTGTATTGTAGTAGTTTTTCATCGGTAGTTGAAATTCCCTTAACATCTGCAATAGTAAAATTTTGTTTTTTTAGATAATCGCCCAGTGTCTTTCCTGCATTTATTATTTCTTCTATTTCTGCCTTTTGTTCATTTGCACTTGCTATTTCGGTTTCAAGAGTTTCTTTTGCTTTTGCGTATTCTGGAGTTGAAGGTCCTTGTTTAACAATTCTAGCCATTTCTAGCTGTTCGTTTACTGAATTACCTAAAAAATTCCAACCGTGTATATCGTCAATATAACCGTTTTTATCATCGTCTTTACCGTTGTTGGGTATTTCCTTAGGGTTTTTCCAGATAACACCTTTTAAATCTTCATGATTGATATCAACCCCTGAATCTACAATGCCTACTATAACTTTTTTGCCCTTTTTCCCTTTAAGTAATTCATTATAGGCCTTGTCAACACTCATGCCCGGAACAGAATCTTTAACTAAATCTAAATGACTCCATCTTTTTAATTCAGTTTCTGAAAGACGGGTTGTTTTTGTTTGATAAACATCAATGTTTTCTATGGGTGTTGGTATTATTTTTGAAACGCCACCACAACTAGCTAATAAAAAAGCAAATGCCGTTGATAGACAAAGAGAATTGTTTGTTTTCATTTTTATACTATTTAATTTATATAGGTTTGTAATGTAATTGCTTTCTCAAAAAAAAGTTTCCCATTTAAAAGTTTCTTTAATTTGTACTCCTTTTTCTGTTTTTTGTAGGGTTATAATTTCATTGTGAACGTCGTGTTCTAATATAATTTTAAAATTTTTATCGGCTGCCATGTCAAGAAAATAGCGTTTTTCTTCTAGTGATAGCAGGGGTCTGGTGTCATAGCCTGTTATATAAGGCAAAGGCACATGACCTGCCGTGGGCAATAAATCTGCCGCAAAACAAAAAGTTTCTCCTTTATATTCAAGTATGGGTATCATTTGCTTTTCGGTATGTCCATCTGCAAAAAAAATTCCAAAACCCAACTCAGATGTTGCCATCAAAGCACCATCAGGTTTGTGTATGAAATGTAATTGACCACTTTGTTGCATTGGAACAATATTTTCATGTAAAAATGAAGCTTTTTCACGTGCGTTTGGTTGCGTTGCCCAGTTCCAGTGATTTTCATTAGTCCAGTACTTGGCATTTTTAAAAGCCGTTTCAAACCCCGTTTTGTTTTTGTTCTCATTGATACATCCGCCACAATGATCAAAATGTAAATGCGTTAAAAAAACATCTGTTATATCATCTCTATGAAAACCTGCCTTCTTTAACGAATTATCTAACGAATAATTGCCCCAAAGGGCATAATAACTAAAAAATTTTTCAGATTGCTTATTGCCCATTCCTGTATCAATAAGCGTTAGTTTTGAACCTTCTTCAATCAATAAACAACGGGTTGCAATGTCTATTAAGTTTTTTTCATCGGCAGGATTGGTTTTCTGCCATATCGTTTTAGGAACTACACCAAACATAGCACCTCCATCGAGTTTAAAATTTCCGGCTTCAATAGCGTATATCTTCATTTTTGTATTTGAGTTTTTTTAGCAATCATTTTAATTATGGGTTGATATTATCACTCAGCTATCGTAACAATAGAATTATCAAGAGGAGTAACAAAAACATTAAAGAAATTTTGCTAAAACAATAAAAAGATAGCCAATGCAATAAATCAAAATAAATCTATTTCTTTGTTAAATTAAGTTCTGAGAAATGAGTAGCCAGTTGCATTTGCATATTCATAAATAACAAATTTAGATTATTTTTTCAACTATTCAAAGCAGGAAAATTGAATTTAAAAACTCTCTAAAGACAAAAGTTATAAATATGTTATATTTAATTGAAAAAAAAAGAATAAAATAGTAACTTTGTATTTTATTTAGATTAAATCAAAATTATTTATGATAAAAGTTTCTGACGTTGCAAGCAAAAAAATTATAACCATGATGCAAGAAGATGGTTTTGATGCTTCAAAAGATTTTGTAAGAGTGGGCGTTAAAAGTGGCGGTTGCTCGGGTTTGTCATACGAGTTAAAATTTGACAAAGAATTAGGAGAAAACGACAAAGTTTTTGAAGACAATAATATTAAAATAGCGGTAGAAAAAAAGAGTTTCTTGTATTTAGCAGGAACTGTTTTAGAATTTTCAGGTGGTTTAAACGGAAAGGGTTTTGTCTTTAACAACCCAAATGCACAAAGAACTTGTGGTTGTGGAGAGAGTTTTTCGTTGTAAAATTTAAATTAACTAAAATGAAAAAAATATTATTAACTCTTATTGTCTTATTTTCTTTGAACAGTTCTGTAGTTAATGGTCAAATCGATGTTTCTTTGACAGAAATTAAAACTGGTCAATCAACTGGATTTAATTGGATATTTGACACATATAATATTAATAAAAAAGTGCCAACTATTGTTATAACTTGGAGCGGTGAGTTTTGTATGGAATGTATTGATTTAATTAATAGATATAATAGTTGTGATTTGTCTAAGATAAATATAATCACAATAAATATAGATTACGAAAAAGACCTAGATAAAGTTTTAGCAAAAGGATATCATTTAAAATGGAATAAATCTTTTAATTTCCTTGGAAATATTGGAAAAAAAGGAGGTTTTGATTTTGTCTTTAATGTGAATAATGCACCTATGTTAGTATACATAATGGATAAAAAAATAATTGAAATTGACTTCGGTTTAAAAGTTTATCCCTATTTTTTAGTAGAGAAAGGTATTATTAATGATGTAAAATTTATATGGAATAGTCAAAAAGATTTAAACGAGTTGGCATGGTCGTATTATAAAAATGAAAAAGATGTAACACTTCTTGAAGAAGCAAAAAAATGGGCTATCCGCTCAATTGAATTAGATAAAAATTATAATAATACAGATACCTTAGCCGCCTTACATTATAAAACTGAAAATTATACAGAAGCCTTAAAAATGGCCAAACAGGCAATAGAAATAGCTAAAGCAAGTAAAATAGATTTTAGCAGCACGACGAATTTGATAAATCAAATTATTGAAAAGTTGTAGTTTAACATTAAATTAATCCTATTGAATCAGTAGGTATTTAAAATATGAGCAAATACACCGAAGACGACTTAAAAGTTGAATTAGAAAATAAAGAATACGAATACGGATTCTACACCGAATTAGACTCGGAAACTTTTCCTATTGGCTTAAACGAAGATATTGTGAGAGCCATTTCAAAGAAAAAAGAGGAACCAGAATGGATGACTAACTGGCGTTTAGAAGCTTTTAGAGCTTGGCAAGAAATGACAGAACCAGAATGGGCAAATGTGCGTTATGAAAAACCAAATTTTCAGGCTATATCTTACTATTCAGCTCCTAAAAAAGCAGACCCAAACAAAACCCTAGACGATGTTGATCCTGAACTTTTAGCAATGTATAAAAAACTTGGGATTTCAATAGACGAACAAAAGAAATTGAACAATGTAGCTATGGATATTGTGGTAGATTCAGTTTCTGTTGCCACCACATTTAAAAAAACATTAGCAGAAAAAGGGATTATTTTTATGAGTATTTCTGAGGCAATCAAAGAATACCCAGATTTAGTTCAAAAATATCTTGGAACAGTAGTGCCTCAAAAAGACAATTTTTATGCCGCATTAAACTCGGCTGTATTTTCTGATGGTAGTTTTTGCTACATTCCAAAAGGAATTAAATGCCCCATGGAACTTTCTACATATTTTAGAATCAATCAAGCCGGAACAGGTCAGTTTGAACGCACTTTATTGATTGCCGATGAGGGTAGTTATGTTTCTTATTTAGAAGGATGCACGGCACCTAGCAGAGATGAAAATCAATTGCACGCTGCAGTAGTGGAGCTTATAGCACTTGACAATGCTGAAATTAAATATTCAACCGTTCAAAACTGGTATCCTGGAAACAAAGAAGGTAAAGGTGGCGTTTACAATTTCGTAACCAAAAGAGGTTTGTGCGAAAAAAACGCAAAAATTTCGTGGACACAAGTAGAAACAGGTTCTGCCATTACCTGGAAATATCCATCTGTAATTTTAAAAGGAGATAACGCCATTGGAGAGTTTTATTCTATTGCAGTAACAAATAATTTTCAACAAGCAGACACAGGTACAAAAATGGTTCATTTAGGGAAAAACACTAAATCAACTATTATATCTAAAGGAATTTCTGCAGGAAAATCGCAAAACAGTTATAGAGGTTTAGTGCAAATTGCCCCTAGAGCTACCAATGCCCGAAATTTTTCGCAATGCGATAGTTTATTAATGGGAAATAATTGTGGGGCACACACTTTCCCTTACATAGAAAGTAAAAACACAACTTCTATTATAGAGCATGAAGCCACAACAAGCAAAATAGGCGAAGACCAAGTTTTTTATTGCAATCAAAGAGGTATTCCTACAGAAAAAGCCATAGCATTAATAGTCAATGGTTTTAGTAAAGAGGTTTTAAATAAATTGCCTATGGAATTTGCTGTTGAAGCTCAAAAGTTGTTAGAAATTAGTTTAGAGGGGTCAGTAGGTTAAAAATAGTTTAAAGTTGAACTACTTAACTTTAAATGATAAACAAGAAAAAAATTACTGAAAGATTTGATAAAATTAGAAACACTTAATTTTGTTTAATTATATCCTTTGGTTGAAGCAACGGTCTTTAAAACTCATTTTTAGTGATAAAGAGTTTTTTTTATAATGAATACATAAATAACAATTAAATCTTTAGCTTAGAATACTAAAATTTAAGTGGAAAATTAATAATTTCACAACTAATTCAAAAAGTAATAACAATAAAGGTACAAAGCTCAAATAACTTTAAACCTTAAACCATAAACAAAATGCTACACATAAAAAACCTACACGCTTCAATAGAAGACAAAGAAATACTAAAAGGAATCAATTTACAAGTAAAAAAAGGAGAGGTTCATGCTATTATGGGACCAAATGGTGCTGGAAAATCAACCCTTTCTTCTATAATAGCCGGAAACGAAAATTATGAGGTTACACAAGGTGAAATTTTCTTAGATGGCGAAGAAATTTCAGAATTTGCCCCCGAAGAAAGAGCCCACAAAGGTGTTTTCTTATCATTTCAATATCCCGTAGAAATACCGGGAGTATCTGTAACAAACTTCATGAAAACTGCTATTAATGAAACTAGAAAAGCAAAGGGATTAGAAGACATGCCTGCAAACGAAATGCTTAAGCTAATTCGAGAAAAATCGGAACTATTAGAAATTGACAGAAAATTTTTATCCCGTTCATTGAATGAAGGTTTTTCTGGCGGTGAAAAAAAACGAAACGAAATTTTTCAAATGGCCATGTTAGAACCAAAAATAGCGATACTTGATGAAACCGACTCTGGATTAGATATTGATGCTCTAAGAATTGTGGCAAATGGAGTAAATAAACTAAAAACAAAAGAGAACGCCGTTGTTGTAATTACGCACTACCAACGCCTACTTGACTATATTGTGCCTGATTTTGTTCACGTACTAATGGGAGGCAAAATTGTTAAAACTGGTGATGCTAGTCTTGCATTAGAGCTAGAAGAAAAAGGCTATGACTGGATTAAAAGTGAACAGGCATAAAAATTATTGTAGTTTTAATGAAACTATATCACTTAAAGTTTATAATTATTTTTTGTGCTTTAAATTATATTAAATCAACAGTAACAATAGTTTTGATACACAATTAAAATCATTAAACACTAATTAGCATAATAGTTCAAATTAGAATCTGTAAATGACATTTAGATTGTTCTAGGTAAGATACAAGACAACTTTATATTAGTAACAAACGACAAGCATTTTT
>DAINSR010000034.1:0-6881 GCA_036741255.1 Flavobacterium sp. | reverse complement strand
AAGTGTAAAAAATATAATAACGATTTTAAATTGAAACTTCATACATTTCAAATGGGTAAAAAATATGGAACTAAAAGATAAATTAATAGCCTCTTTTATGGCTTTTGAAGAAAAAGTGGACACTACCACCCCACTACACGACCTTAGAACAAGTGCCATTAAAAACTTTGAAAATAAAGGCTTCCCCACAAAAAAGGAAGAAGCATGGAAATATACTTCCATAAATTCAATACTCAAAAACGATTTTAGTGTTTTCCCCAAAAAAGAAAATGCCATTGCATTTGCCGATGTAAAGAAATATTTTTTACATGAAATAGACACACACAAAGTAGTTTTTATAGACGGCAAGTTTAGCTCTTTTTTGTCAGCAACAACACACGATGGCATTGATGTGTGTCTCATGTCGTCTGCACTTACCAAACCAAAATACAAAATAATAATAGACGAATATTTTAATAAAATTGCCAGCAAAGAAGAATCTCTCACATCATTAAACACCGCTTTTGCATTAGAGGGAGCTTATATAAATATCCCGAAAAATAAAATTGCCGAAAAGCCTATAGAAATAATATTTTTTTCAACAGGAGTAGAAGATGCTCTTATGGTTCAGCCCAGAAACCTTGTTGTAGTTGGAGAAAATGCTCATGTTCAAATCATTGAAAGACATCAATCATTAAATACTAATCCTGTTTTAACTAATAGTGTTACGGAAGTTTTTGCACAAAAAAGAGCCATTATTGATTACTATAAAATTCAAAACGATTCTACAACCGCAAGCCTTATTGATAATACTTACGTTTCTCAAAAACAAGAAAGCAATGTGTCTGTACACACTTTTTCTTTTGGGGGAAATATTACTAGAAATAACCTGAATTTTTACCACTTTGGGGAGCATATACATAGCACTTTAAAAGGTATTACCATCATTGGCGAAAAACAACATGTAGATCATTACACGCTTGTGCATCATGGCACGCCCAACTGCGAGAGTCATCAAAACTATAAAACAATAATAGCAGACAACGCAACAGCCGTTTTTAACGGTAAAATATACGTGGACAAACAAGCCCAAAAGACCAATGCCTTTCAGCAAAGTAATAACATTCTAATTAGTGAGAAAGCAACCATAAACGCAAAACCCCAACTCGAAATTTTTGCCGATGATGTAAAATGTTCGCACGGTTGCACCATTGGTCAGCTAGATGAGAATGCCTTGTTTTATATGCAACAACGAGGTATTCCTAAAAAAGAATCAAGAGCATTGCTCATGTATGCCTTTTGTAATGATGCTATTGAAAGCATAAAAATTCCCCAACTTAAAAATAGAATTACCAGTATAATTGCCTCAAAACTACAAGTTGATCTTGGTTTTGATTTATAATTTTTTTATAAGACATACCAACAGCTAATAAATTGATTTTGTTCATTACACTAACAAATCTTGCAATATTATTTGATGAAGTGATTTAATCTTTTTGCATTTTAGCGAAAATGTAACATCAAATCTAAAAAGCAATAAAGCCATAAAAACCAATTTTTTTATAGTAATTTAAACCACAAAGTATTGGTAACGAAATCCTTTAGAAGTGTCCTTTAACATATATCTCTTCTCTTGGCTGATGGGCCGGCTTTAATAAATCGTTTACGCTTTTTACTGGATTAAAAGT
The DNA here is from genome assembly GCA_036741255.1 of Flavobacterium sp. Taxonomy (GTDB): domain Bacteria; phylum Bacteroidota; class Bacteroidia; order Flavobacteriales; family Flavobacteriaceae; genus Flavobacterium. The sequence goes on along the minus strand of DAINSR010000034.1, from coordinate 5,214 downwards.
GGTTATTGGCACTTCTACAAAAATAGTAATCCAGTGTGCCATAGCTCCATTCCACAAACCTGGAAGTTCAAATGATTTTAATACCTTGCCAAATTTATTTTTCTCAACAATAAACCCAGTATTTGCATCTACAAAATTGGTTAAATTAAATTTATTGTTTTTATAATCTTTGATACCGCACACTAAATCTGCAGGATTAAAATGAGTGGACTGCGACACAATTTTTTTTTGATCTTTGTTTTTTAAATCAATTTGTGATGTTTCCACAATTTGTAGAGATAATAATCCTTCATTATTTTTTACCCAAAAAGGACCTCCACCAGTCTCTCCTTCGTTTTTAACCATACCACACACTCTAATGGGTTTATTTAATTCTTTAAAAAGCAATTCTTGTTTATAGCTTGATTGAAATTTATCAAAATTAGACGGAAGTGAGATGTTGAGATACTCAGTAGCATACTGTTCAATTTCAGTTAAAGTAGCATCTGAAAGCTTGTCTTGTTCTAACTGTTTTAAATATTTAAATATTTTATTTTGGGTTTTTAATAGCAATCCACCAATAACTTTTTTATAACTTATAATTGTTTCAAAATGGTTAGGTGATACATTATCAATATTTTTTATAAAAATTATATCGGCATTGAGTTTATTTAAATTTTCAATCAAGGCACCGTGTCCTCCTGGTCTAAAAAGTAGTGATCCGTCAGATTTTCTAAAAGGCTCGTTTTCAATAGTAACAGCTATGGTGTCTGTTGTTTCATTTTGAAAAGAAAATGTACAATCTACATCAGGATATTTATTTGTAATCTCTTCAAAATCAGACAAATGTTCTTTTGAAACCGTAAAATGAATCTTGGGTTTTTTACCTTGTTCTTTAAAAAAAGTAACTTCGTTTATATGTTCTTGAACAGGGTTTAAAATCTGATCATTAATTTTATGAAATGGTAAAACGCCTTTTGGCTTATTTGCAAAATTAAAATAAGAGGGGGCTAATAATGTTTTAATAAATAGATAATTTTTCATATCTTTATCAAGTTCTGGGTACTCAGAGTAAAGTGATTTGACTTTATTTTTAACATCATTATAAAAAGGAAAATCTTTTAATCCTACTAAAAAAACAGATAAGTCATGGTCTTTTTTACGATTAATATAAGCGTTTATGGAATCTGTTTCACTATTAAAATGTGTTAAAAATTCTAATAAAAATTTAAACATTCTACTGGCTGCCCCAGATGCTGGAACAAATTTGCAAATGGAATATTGGCTTTTATTTGTGTCAAAAAAATGAGATAACTCGTTTAATTCGGCATCAAGAAATTTTAAAATACCATCGTTCAGGGTAGCACATTTTTCTAAATTAGATTTTGCTATCCCATTCTTAAAGTAAAAGAGTTGTTGTTCTATTTTTTCTAAAGAAATTCCTTTTTCTTTTATTTGTTTTATATCTCTTTTTGTAAATATTTTTTCCATTCTATGTAAGCATAAACTGCAATTATTGTAAATATTAAAAACTGAAAACTAGAAAAAGTTAGACCTTTATAAAAATATAACGGAATTGATATAACATCGGCAACAATCCATAAAATCCAATTTTCTATTTTTCGTTTTGCCATCAACCACATCCCTACAAAAAATAAACCCGTAGTTAGTGCGTCTATCATGGAAGACCAATCTGTAAATTTATCAAAAATATGGTAAATGAACAGCACAAACAACAAAGTGGTCATAAAAATTATTGAGGCTATAAAAATTTCATTATTATTTAGTCTGGTTATTGGTAGCACATCTTTACCGTTTTTCTTTTTAGACCATAAAAACCAACCATAAACACTCATAAATGAATAGTAAATATTAATGATTAAATCGCCATATAACTTAAATTCAAATAAAATATAAACATACAAAAGTGTACTTACTAAACCTGTGGGATAAACTAGAATATTATTTTTTAGTGCCAATAAAACACTAAAAATTCCAAAAAAAACAGCAACTAACTCTAATGAAATCAGATAATTTGAATAATCTGAATATTGATCAAAGAAGAATGCTGTCATTTTTTAAAAAAATTAATGTCATTTTCAAAAGCAGTTCCTATAACAACTATATCAGCCCCAGCTTCAAAAGCAGTTTCAATAGCTTTTTTTGTTTTAATGCCCCCACCCACTATCAACGGAATATTAATTTTTTTAGCAACTTTTGTAATCATTTCTGGTAAGATTGGATTATCTGCCCCACTCCCTGCTTCTAAATAAATTAACTTATTGCCCATATATTCAGCAGCCTTTGCCGTTTGACACACATAGTTTATATTTTTTCTATCCATTGGTTTTGTTTGGCTCACTCTTTCTACTGCCGTTTGCAATCCGCTTTCAATTAATAAATAGCCAGTTGGAATAACTTCTAGCGTTGTTTTTTCAATATATGGAACAGCATTTACTTGATGTTCAATTAAATAATCTGGATTTCTGCCCGAAACTAAATTGAGAAACAAGATACCATCTGCCTCTTTTGAAATTTGAGAGGAGTTGCCAGGAAACAATAATATGGGTAGCGTTGTAAACTTTTTCAATGCCTTAATTATAGTATCCATAAGATTTGTTGTTACTATACTGCCGCCCACAAAAATATGAGTTGCCCCAGAAACATTAATATTTTTTGCGGTGTTTTCAATATTGTTAATACAAATTTTATCTGGATCTATTAGTATAACTAGTAGTTTTTTTTGCACTTGTTTACACTGTACAATATGTGTATAAATAGTGTTCATAATTTATCAATCTCTAATAATGTTTATTACTTTGCCTTTCATTGCATATCATATTAACTTTTAAATAGTTCTTTTCCCATAGATTATCAAATTTTAAAATCATTACAAATTTGTCAATCTTTGACGAAATTTTACTGGTTATCTAAAACCTATACAGACTTTAAGTTTTACAAACATATCGATGACCTTTAACCCAAAATAATTTATTTTTGAAAGGCACAAACAAATATATAATCATCAAAAACATCAAATTCAATATCAAATTTTTCTGTTTTATCATTAAAACGTAATTCGGCTGTTGTTTTTTTATCTAAAAGTAAAAAACGGGCTTCAAAAATATGGGTTGGAAAGCTTATCCCCTTTTCATTTTTTATTTTAAAAATACTTTCCTTAATACCCCAAATAATAGTTGCTTTTTGTATTTTTTCATTCAAATTTAAATGGTCTAAATGTAAAACATTCATAAATCTAGGGGCAAGTTTTAGCGTTTTTTCTTTCAAAATTTCAACATCAATACCTATTTCAACATCACTTATAGCCACGGCAGAAAAATCATAAGAGTGTGAGATAGAGATATATTTGTTTTTTACAAAGCACCCTTGAGGTTTTAAGTGTGGTTTTCCGTTAGCATCATAATACAAATCAAAATCTGAATAATCAATATGTTCAAGCAGTTTTCTAATCGCTAAAAAACCTTTTTTATGGCTTTCAGATTTCATTTTTTCTAATCGACCCAAAGAAGCGTCTCGTAGTGCAATACCCTGTAAAAGTTGGTCTTTGCTTTCTGTAATTTTCCACAAGTATAATTTTGTGTTGTGTGATAAAAAAACAACTTTATAAAATGGCATAAAATATTTTATTGAAATTCAAATGATTATAATATTGAACAATTCACAAAATAAGAAATTTGCTATAAAATTTTAAAAATAATTGCTTAATTTTGCACTCTTAATTTTTACAAATATACAATAGATGAGTACAAAAATTGCAACGTATGTGCCTTATAAAGTAAAAGATATTACTTTGGCAGATTGGGGTAGAAAAGAAATAGAATTAGCAGAGGCCGAAATGCCTGGTTTAATGGCATTGAGAGAAGAATATGGTGCAACTCAGCCTTTAAAAGGAGCTCGAATTGCAGGATGTTTACACATGACTATTCAAACAGCCGTTTTAATTGAAACATTAGTTGCCTTGGGAGCAGAGGTTACTTGGTCTTCTTGTAATATTTTTTCAACACAAGACCACGCCGCTGCTGCTATTGCTGCTGCGGGCATTTCTGTATATGCTTGGAAAGGATTAAATGAAGAAGACTTTGATTGGTGTATAGAACAAACCTTATATTTTGGTGAGGATAGAAAACCGCTAAACATGATATTAGATGATGGCGGCGATTTAACCAACATGGTTTTTGACCGTTTTCCAGAACTCATTGCAGGTATCAAAGGACTTTCAGAAGAAACCACAACAGGTGTTCATCGTTTGTATGAAAGAATGAAAAACGGAACACTTCATGTACCCGCCATTAACATTAATGATTCTGTTACAAAATCTAAGTTTGACAATAAATATGGTTGCAAAGAATCTGCGGTTGATGCTGTTAGAAGAGCAACAGATATTATGCTTGCCGGAAAAAGAGTAGTTGTGTGCGGATATGGTGATGTGGGTAAAGGAACAGCGGCTTCTTTTAGAGGTGCTGGCTCTATTGTAACTGTTACAGAAATTGACCCTATTTGTGCATTACAAGCTGCCATGGACGGTTTTGAAGTAAAAAAATTAAATACAGTTGTTGAAAATGCAGATATTATAATTACTACAACTGGTAATAAAGATATTGTTTTGGGGGATCATTTTGAAAAAATGAAAGATAAAGTAATTGTTTGTAACATTGGTCATTTTGATAACGAAATTGACATGGCATGGCTAAACAAAAACTTTGGACATACGAAAATTGAAATAAAACCTCAAGTAGATAAATACACCATTAATGGCAAAGATATTATTATTCTTGCCGAAGGTAGATTAGTAAACTTAGGGTGTGCTACCGGACATCCGAGTTTTGTGATGAGTAATTCATTTACAAATCAAACACTTGCACAAATTGAATTATGGACTAATGCTGCTGCTTACAACAACGAAGTATATATGTTGCCAAAACATTTAGACGAAAAAGTAGCTGCGCTCCACCTCGCTAAATTAGGTGTAGAATTAGAAGAGTTAAGACCAGATCAAGCATCATATATTGGTGTTTCTGTAAAAGGACCTTTTAAACCAGAATATTATAGATATTAACTTTTTTCTTGAAATTTCTCAATAAGAAGTGATTCATTAAAACTTACGTAGTGCTTTTTATTTTAAAGATATTGAAACTTATGTTAGATTTATAACATAAAAGTTTCCAAAAAAAGATGTCTGTTAAATTTTGGAGTAGTACTTATAACATTGTTGAT
>DAINSR010000033.1:11130-12968 GCA_036741255.1 Flavobacterium sp. | reverse complement strand
TTTTTGGTCACGCGTTTGAATATTTCCAGTTGGGAAATCCAAATTTGATGATAAAATATTTTGTTGCACTTGCGGAATCGAAAGACCGTAACCTTGCATTTTTACTGCATCAAGATTTACTTGAATTTCTCTCTCTTGTCCACCAATAATGTTTACTTGCGCAACACCTTGAACACGAGATAAAATCGGAGCTAATTTTTTATCAATTAAGTCATAAAAAGCAACTTCGTCCATTTTTCCGTTGGCACCAATAGTCATAATTGGTAAATCACTCAAGGAGAATTTAGTTAACGAAGGTGTTTCTGCATCATCTGGTAAATCACTAATGATGGCATTAATTTTACGTTGCGCATCGTTCATCGAAACATTTACATCAGCATTTGATGTTAATGTGATGGATACAGTTGATAAACTTTCGTAAGATTTGGCATCAATTTTTTTGATGTTTTCCAAAGAAGCTACGGCATCTTCAATTTTTTTAGTTACCGTGTTTTCAATTTCACTTGGCGATGCACCAGGATAAATTGTGGCAATTGTAATTACGTTGGTTTCAAATTTAGGAATCAATTCGTAACCTAAATTGCTATAACTGAACAGTCCACCAAGCGTTAGAATTGTAAACAATACAATTACTAACGACGGACGTTTTATCGATATTTCTGCTAATTTCATATGTTTTTATTATTTAATAACTTCAACAGCGTTTCCGTCTTGTAAGTTGATTTGTCCAGTTACAATTACAATTTCTCCGTTAGATAATCCGTCTAAGATTTCTACTTTATCTCCTAAAATTCTACCTGCTGTTACTTTTTTAAGTTTAGCTGTTCCGTTTTCAATTACAAAAATTTCGTTGCTGCTAACACTTCCAACAAATGCATTTCTTGGTACAATTTTCAACGTTTGTTTTTGTTGGTTCGAAGCAAATTTTGCTGTTCCATACATACCCGCTTTTAAGTCGTTTGAAGTATTGTTTGTAATTTCAATTTCAACAGGGAAGTTTAAACTTGCATCTGCTTTTGGAGCAATGAAAGTGATTTTTCCAGTAAATTCTTTGTCAGGATACACGTTTGAACCTACTTTAATTACGCTTCCTACTTTTAAGCTAGCTACTTGACTTTCGTTAACCGTAACTTTTAATTTTAATTTAGATACGTTTACAATTTCGAACAATTCTGTTGGTGGCATTCCAGATAAAATAGAACCTGGTTCAATGAATTTTTTATTGATAAAACCACTAATTGGCGCTTTAATTCTAGTGTCACCTACGTTGATGTTAGCTTGCGTTAAATTAGCTTTTGCATTTACCATTGCTAATCTTGCTTGATCTAATTGTTGTTTCGTTACACCACCTGTTTTAAAAGCATTTTCAAATCTTGTATAATCTGCAACAGCGTTTTGATATACCGCATTTGCGTTTTGAGCATTTACGTTAATAACATCACTTCTTACAATAGCAAGTGTTTGTCCTGCTTTTACATAATCACCTTCTTTAACTAAAACTTGAGTTACTTTCCCGGATTTTTCAGCAGAAAATTTTAATTCTTGAATTGGTTCAAAGTTTCCGTTTGATACGAAATCTAATGAAACTTCTTCAGTTTTTACAGTATCCACTTTTACAGAAACTGATGCGTTTTTTTCGGCTACGATTGCTGTTTTAGCTTCGTTTTCTGCTTTGTTTTTAGTTAATATAAATCCGATTACACCTAATGAGGCTAAAATGATTACTATAGTTATAATTGTCTTTTTCATTTTAATTATTTATTGGTTAGTGTTTTAAGTTCGCCTTTTGATTTTATAAATTGAATTTCTGCTAATTTGTATTCTAAAATAGCACTGGT
>DAINSR010000033.1:5667-11120 GCA_036741255.1 Flavobacterium sp. | reverse complement strand
CGCTTCAACCATTGCATTTTCAGCATCTAATAAATCGGTTAATGCAGCTAATCCTTGTGTGTAGTTGTTATTGGTATTGTCAAAAACTTCTTTAGCAAGTTGCGCGTTTTCTTTTTGATTGTTGATAGTTATCAAACTGTTTTCAAGTTGTTTTTTTGCATTATCAAATGCTAAATCCAATGCTAATTTTGTGTCATCAAGATCTACTTTTATCGAACTTAATGCATTGTTTGCTTGTCTTACTTTTGCTCTTGTTCCAAATCCTGTAAATAATGGAACTCTTAAACTTAATCCTATAGAAGAAAAGTCTGACCAATAAACGCCATCAGCTGGTTTTGCAAATAATGGCATTTCTGGACCTTGACCAATATAGTTGTAACTTCCAGTTAATGAAAGTGTTGGATAATAAGCCGCTTGAGCTGCCTTTTTTTGGTACGTTAATAATTGTTCTTGTTTTTTAAGTAACAAATATTCGGTTCTTCCAGTAACATCAGCTGTTGATGATAAGTCTTGTGGTGTAACTTCAAAAGCGGTATTAGGAATGATGATTTTGTTTTCCATTGGCATTCCCATATAAAATTTTAAGGCATTTTCTTGAAGCGAAATCGCATTTAAAATTTGCTGACGAAGAGAATTGATATTGTTTACACGAACCGTAATTCTATCGTAATCAATTTTTTTAGCCAAACCATTATCATATTGACCTTTGATGATGTCTTTTACTTTGTTTGTGTTTTTCAAGTTATTATCAACCACAATAAGTTTTTGTTGTTGCACATATACTTGATAATACGCATTTGCAACACGTTCGATAACTTGTTCTTCTGTTAATTGAGCATTAATTTGGTAAAATTCTCTTGTAGATTTAGCTGCTTTCAAACCTGTAAAAACCGATTGGTCAAACAAAGCTTGATTTAAAGAAACGCCTGCTACCGAGTTCCATTCTTGTCCAAGTGGTGCTAAAATTGTAGTTCCTGGTGCTCCAAAGAAATCGCCTGGTAAAGCGTTTAGTTGAAGAATTGGATTGTATGTCATGCTTCCATTAGCCGAAATTTGCGGTAAAGCTCTCGAACGAACTTCTTGAATTTTATACTCGCTATTTTCCACTTCTAATTTAGCTTTCTTAGCTTCTGCTTTGTTTTCAAGCGCAAAAGTTATAGCATCTTTTAATGTTAGTGGTGCCACTTCTTGTGCACTTACTGACAGTGTAAAAGTTAATAATGTTATGAGAATTGTTTTCTTCATTGTTTATATAATTGGGTTTTTAAGGTGTTTTTCTAATTCTATAATTCCAGCCAATGTAGCCATTGCTCTAATGTGATATTCCAAAGCTTTTACTTCTAACTCTTCAGCTTCAATACCTGAAGCAGTATTTTCATTGATGTTGAAGATTAGGGTATAGTAAAATTTTACATAATTGTTAATGTCTAAATTTTCTCGGTATAAACCTTCCTTGATGCCTTTTAGAATGTTATCACTAAAACATTTTTCACATACTTCAATTTGAGAACTTAAAGCTTTTGCATAAACCTCAGGATAGTGTTTTTTTAGCTGATAAATAGGTGATGATTCTGCTGATTTAAACATTTCTCTAAACATTCTCTTGATTTCGAAATTTTCTTCAATTGCGTTAAAGTTTTTAGCTACAATTTGGTCAATCGTTTCATGAACTTCTTTGTGAACCATTTGGATGCTTTCCTCAATTAAGATGTCTTTGTTGCTGAAATACTTGTAAATCGTTTTTTTTGAAATACACATTTCGCAAGCAATATCATCCATAGTAACACTTTTGAATCCTAGCTTCAAAAACATAAGTTTTGCGGTTTTTATAATTTGCTCTTTCATCATTTTTTTTGCAAATATACAAAGGAAACTTTAGCACCAAAATAGTTTCCGAGTTTTTTTTAGAAAAATTAACATTTAATTATTGAAAATTTAAATAGGCATTAAGTATTTTCTATATTATTCTTTATGTTTAATAAATCATTTATGTTTAAGAACAAATTTCTTAAAAGGTCATTTATCAAGAAAATATTTTGTTTTAATCATCATCTATAATCTATTTTGATGGAAAAGTGAAAGTAACCACTAAAAAGTTTCAGCTTTAAAATTTTGTATAGATAATTTGTCTTTCAATATCTTCATATCCTCACTAACTTTTCTGTCCAATACTTTAGCGTAATGTTGTGTGGTATGCAGATTTTTGTGTCCTAGCATTTTACTAACCGTTTCAATTGGAACTCCATTTGTTAATGTTACAGAGGTTGCGAATGTGTGTCTCGCCATGTGGAAAGTTATTTCTTTTGGGATGTCACATAAATCACCAATTTCTTTTAAATAAGCATTCATTTTTTGGTTTGTTAAGATTGGTAAAATACTATCATCATTTAAACATTTAGGGTGATTGCTGTATTTTTCAATAATTTCTTCAGCTATAGGTAGAATTGGAATTTTCGATTTTGTTTCTGTTTTTTGACGGTTTTTGAAAATCCATTTTTCGCCATCAATACCGATACCAATATGATCCTTTTTCAATCCTTTTACATCAATATAGGCTAAACCAGTGTAGCATGAAAAAATGAAAATGTCTCTAACTAATTGTAGTCTTTCGGATGAAATTTTCTTGTTATAGATTTTCAACAATTCCTCTTCAGTCAAAAAGTCTCTTTCAACTTCTTTCATTTTACCTTCATATCGAGAAGTAGGTTCTTTATCTAACCAATCATTATCCAGGCATATCTTAATGATTTTTCTAAAATTTCTAACATATTTGACAGCCGTATTGTTGTTGCATTTTTTTACACTTCTCAAATAAAATTCAAAATCGGTTACAAATGCATAGTCGATTTTATTGATGCTTATATCACTCATCTTATATTTCCAAAGGATAAACTCCTGCAAGTGTTTTAATGAGATTTTAAATCGTTCTAAGGTGCCGTAAGCGTAACCGTTTCCAATGAGGTCTTCAATTTTATCATTATGACTTTGATAAATTGGAATGATCATTCGCTCACGTTCTTGTGTTCCGGTTAGTTTTGATTTAAAATTTTCTATTGTCAAATCTTCATTTTTGTGGAGCAATTCCATCTGAATATCTAAAACTTTTGATTTCATTAAATCAAGATAATTATTTATTGTCCTAGCTTCTTCTGAATTGCCTTTCATTTTTGATTGTTCCGAGGACCATTTTGATTTTTCAATGAATTTTTTAGTGCTGAATTCAAAACGTTCTCCGTTTACAGTTAACCTGAAATAAATTGGTAATTGACCATTTTTGTTGGCTTTTGAAGTTTTTGCATAAATATGCACAGTGATTTTTGCTTTCATGGTGGTGACCTTTTAATTAGTATTCAATTTAATTTTTAAACTTTTAGTAAACAAGATGTACACTTTTTGAACCAGTATTAAACTGGTTGTTAGTACTGTGTTTACAGTGCTTTAGATAATTTAGCGAGACCCAAAATTGTAGAAATTTTTAGGGTCTTGATTTTGTCCCTTTAGCATTAAGATTGAATGAATAATTTGGTATATGTCCCAAAGCAAAAAGCCGATAAATCATAAGATTTATCGGCTTTTGAAACCATTTGTTTTTAAATGTGTGGGCGATGAGGGGTTCGAACCCCCGACCCCCTCGGTGTAAACGAGGTGCTCTGAACCAGCTGAGCTAATCGCCCTTTGTATTATTTAATACGAGTGCAAATATACACTAGTTTTTTTATAAAGCAAATATTTATTAAAAAAAATATTAATAGCGGTTTTATGAAATGGGGTTTAGGATGTGTCTGAAAACATAATTTTTAATTTAAAAGTTGTTGTGTATTTGTGAAGACTTGGTCTTAGTTCATTGCCACTTCTTGAAACTGCCAAACGGTGCAAAAAAATGTTAGAACACATAGAAATGAAATTATAGTTGTAACTTAGAAATACAATAAATGGTGTAAAATAAATTACATAAAAATATAAAATAGCGAGTTTATTTTCTGGTTGTGGCGGATTAGACTTTAGTTTTATCAAGCAAGGTTTTGATTTTATAGGGACTAATGATTTTTTAAAGAAGCTGTAAAACATACAATAAAAAGATTGGAACCATATTGTTTATAGAGATATTATTAAAATTCCAAGTAACGAAATACCTCACAATTTTGATATTTTGTTAGGTAGTTTCCTTGTTAAGGATTTTCAGTTGCTAATGCTGAAGGGAGTATGGACTATGGAAGATTTTTTTACACAAAGAACTTTAATACTGGTTTATTTTTGAAGTAGTTTTGGTTTGTAATAGATTTGCTTCAAAACTAACAATAATAAGGCTTTGAAACGTCTTTATTATTAATTTTGTCCATTACACCTAGGATTATATATATTTCTTTTATCTTGTTACTCAATCGCTAACTAAAAAAGAAAAATAATTTTTTTTATTGATATGTTTTCTTTAATTTTAGACTATAATGAAATATTTATGACAGAAATTGATTTAGAAGCCGAAAATAAAGCCATTGCAAAAGAATATAAAGAACTGTTGCGTATTAGTTATCAAACACTTAATAATGAAGATAAGAAACTGATAAGAAAAGCGTTTGATGTGGCAGTAGAAGCACACAAAGATCAGAGAAGAAAATCAGGGGAAGCTTATATTTTTCATCCAATTGCTGTGGCAAAAATTGTGGCTGCTGAAATAGGTCTTGGAGCTTCTTCTATAGCGGCAGCTTTAATGCACGATGTGGTTGAAGATTCTGAAATTACTACTAAAGATATTGAGCAAATGTTTAATCCAAAAATTGCCCAACTGGTAGATGGATTAACAAAAATTGCCAAAGTAAAGACTGATGAGAGTGTTTCAATGCAAGCAGAAAATTTTAGAAAAATGCTTTTAACACTCCACGAAGATGTTAGAGTAATTTTAATTAAAATTGCTGATAGACTACACAATATGCAAACCATGGAAAGCATGGCCGATTATAAACAAGCAAAGATTGCCTCTGAAACGCTTTATATATATGCTCCACTAGCACATCGTTTAGGATTATATAATATTAAAACTAAGTTAGAAGATTTAGGTTTAAAATATACTGAACCCCGAGTTTACCAAGAAATTGTAAGTAAAATAAAGGAAACTAAAGAAGAGCAAGACGCTTACATTAAAAAGATTTCAGATGTTTTGAGTGAGTCGTTACAAAAGGAAGGAGTATCTTTTTCTATAAAAGGAAGACCCAAGTCAATATACTCCATAAGGCGAAAAATGAAAACTCAGTCGGTTACTTTTGACGAGGTTTATGATAAATTTGCCCTGAGAATCATCTACAAATCTAATCCATTAGAAGAAAAATTTTTAGCCTGGAAAATATATTCTATTGTTACAGATCATTACAGACCCAGCCCCAGCAGATTGCGTGATTGGATTTCGTCACCAAAATCAAGCGGGTATGAAGCACTGCACATTACAGTAATGGGACCCG
>DAINSR010000033.1:0-5632 GCA_036741255.1 Flavobacterium sp. | reverse complement strand
AAATTCAGGTAAGGAGTGAACGCATGGATGAAATTGCCGAAAAGGGATATGCGGCTCACCACAAATATAAAGGTGTGGGTACTGAAGAGCACGGATTAGAAATTTGGCTCAACCAACTTAAAGAGGCCATTGAAAATCAATCATCTAATAATGCAGTTGATTTTGTAGAGGAGTTTAAACTCAACCTATATTCAAAAGAAATTTATGTTTTTACGCCAAAAGGGGAAATAAAATCACTCCCAAAAGGAGCCACCTCATTAGATTTTGCTTTTAGTATTCACTCAGAAATAGGCTGCAAAACAAGAGGAACACGCGTAAATGGTAAACTCGTTCCTTTAAATACAGTTTTGAATAGTGGCGATCAGGTAGAAATAATTACATCTGAAAATCAAAAACCATCTTCTCAATGGCTTGATTATGTTACTACATCGCGTGCAAAAACAAAAATCAAAAACGTTTTAAATGAAAACACAAAAAAAATAGCCGAGGAAGGAAAGGAAATTCTTACTAGAAAACTCCGACACTTAAAAGTAACCCTCAATGAAAATACAATAAATGAGTTGGTAGTATATTTTAAGCATCAAACTAGTCAGGATTTGTTTTACAAAGTAGGTTTAGGAGCTATTGAAAATCAAAAATTAAAAGAATTTGCGGCACAAAAAAGCAATTCGTTAGTTAATTTCTTTAAAAAAACAATTACAAGAACCCCGTCCGTAAAGGCAGAACAGCCCTCAAGCAAAGAACTTAACAAAAAATATGATTTACTAGTATTTGGCGTTCAGCAAGATAAATTAGATTATAAGCTTTCTGCTTGTTGTGGTCCCATACCGGGAGATGATGTTTTTGGGTTTGTAACCATTAACGAAGGTATTAAAGTACATCGATTAGACTGTCCAAACGCCATTAGCTTACAATCTAATTATGCCTATAGAATTATAAAAGCCAAGTGGATTGACTCTACGCAGGAAGAGTTTAAAGCCATTCTCCAAATTGTAGGGATGGATACCATGGGACTGACTAACAAGCTAACTAAAGTAATTTCTAACCAAATGCACGTAAATATTCAAAACATATCATTAAGTAGTGAAGCAGGAGTTTTTAATGGAAAAATTACTGTGGTTGTAGCAAACAATAGTAACTTAAAAAAACTAATTGAAAACATAAAAAAAGTAGATGGAATAGATAAAGTTACCAGAATTTATAATGCCTGATATTTTAATCTATCCAATCAGGATTTTATGGTTTTGTAAAAAAACACTATAATACTATTTTAGAGGTGGCCTTAAATATAAAAGAATTCATTTGAACTTGTCTAAATGTTTGAAATTCAGTAGTACTTAGATTTTAAAATAAATTTGGAATAACAAAAATAAGGCTTTTTTAGAGGTGTCCTTTAGTTTTAGATATTGATACTACCTTCATAAAAATGTTATTTTTTGTCATATTGGCATTGAGTTAATGTGAAAGTAAGGTTTTAAAAACGGTGTTGCCATGCGTGAGGGCGAAGGCTAAGTAGCTCTCCACTATTTTTATATTTTTTTGCAGCAACGGGTGGCGATAGCAAAACCCGTTGTTAATGAGGGTGAAGCAGTGGGGCAAAAAACAAAAAAATAATGGAGACTACTTGCTGCAGACCGACGGTAGCAGCGAAGGTTGTAGCTTGGAAGGCTGCCGACACGCCCTAATAAAAAATAAAAAAAGCCCCAAATTTCTTTGGAGCTTAAAAATAAGGGTGATAGACCGGGCTCGAACCGGCGACCCTCGGTACCACAAACCGATGCTCTAACCAACTGAGCTACAATCACCGTTTGTTTATTGAATGCAAATATATTGCAAATCTTTTATTGTGCAAAAAAAATGAAGCAAATTTATTTTAAATCGTTTAATGTATTGACACACAAATATCTTTCTGTAGTAAACCCCTCGGCAAAGTCAACGCCCACTAATCTACCTAAATCTTTTGCTCTGTATTCTATGGAGTCTAAAAAGTTTTTTGAAGAAATGGGGGTTTGGGTTTCTTGTGATTTTGGGTCATAAAATTGCGAGCTGTAAGCTAATACTGCGGCTTGTTTTTTGTTCATATATCCAGAAATATCTACTACAAAATCAGGTTTTATGGGGTTCCATTGTATGTAATGATAAACCTGCTTAGGACGCCAGTGGTCTTGTTTCTGTGAATCGAAATGGGTTTCAACTCGTATTAATCCAGATAAAAAACACGCATCACTTACTAGTTTGCTGCCTTTTGAATGATCTATATGCCTGTCGTCTATGGCGTTGCACAAAACAATTTCGGGCTTGTATTTTCTAATACGTTTGATAATTTCTAGTTGGTGTGCCTCATCATTTGTGAAAAAACCATCTCTAAAATTAAGGTTTTCTCTCATTGTAACTCCTAAAATTTGGGCAGCTTTTGAGGCTTCCTTATCTCTAATTGCTGCGGAGCCTCTTGAGCCTAGTTCGCCTCTAGTTAAATCAATAATGCCTACTTTTTTTCCTGAAGCTACTTCTTTTGCAAGGGTTCCAGCGGCACCTAATTCTACGTCATCTGGATGTGCACCAAAGGCTAGTATATCTAATTTCATGGGTTAATGGGGGTTAATTGTGTAAAACGTTAAAGAGATTTTACTACTAGTATATTTTTAATGGTTATGGATTTATTCTCGGTTTCTATAAACTCTTTTTCTGGAATGCTGTCTTTTGTAATACCACAGCCCACATAGATAGTGTTTACAACTCCTATTTCTAAACATCGCAAGTTAACAAATAAATCTACAGATTGCTCTTGATGCCATTCGCCTAAAAAACCTGAATAAAATTTTCGGTCATAATTTTCGTTTTCTATTAAAAATGCCTGAGCTTTTTCTTTAGGCAATCCACAAACTGCTGGTGTGGGGTGCAATTGCGATATGAGAAGCTTTTTTTTGTGGTTTTCTATGGTTCCTGAAATGATGGTTTTTATGTGTGCTAATGGACCAGCTTGAATGGTTGTGGGTGCTGATATGGTTATATTTGAAGCTAATGACTGGCAAGTTGATACTAAAAAATCTGTTACAAATTGTTGTTCTTGAATTTCTTTAGCAGCCCACTGAATGTTATTTGAATACAGTTGAGTGGCAGCAAGAGAAACCGTTTGAAAGTTTTGAGTATTTATTTTTATAAACTGTTCTGGAGATGCTCCCAGCCAAACTCCAATTTTTGGATGAAAAAGAAGGTAACGAAATGTATTGGCATACTGTGAAACAAGATTTGAGTAGGTTTCAAAAATATCTAACGAGTCTGAAAATTCAATTTTTCTTGATACGACTAACTTATCAAATGCTCCGTTTTTAATAACATCAACTGATTTTTGAACGAGCTTTTGAAAACAAATTTGCTCTTGTTTACTTGTTTGAATATAGAACTGATGCGGTGTTTCTTTCGCTTCAATTTGTAAAGATTCTGAACACTTTTCAGAATAATCTTCGGGAAAAATCAATTGTGTTTTTGCATCAAATGAAGAAAACACAAATCCGTTTTGATTATCAAAAGAATATAATTTTGAATTGTTTTGAAAATAGGCATTTACCTTGTTCCCATTTGGTTTTACAAACAATACAAAAGGAAGTTGAAGATTATAATGACGTTTAGCTCGTTCAAAAATTTGCATTTATCGATCTTTTCTAGGTAAAATCATATTGGTTAATTTACATAAACAAACCAAATTAGCATTTTCATCAGTAATTCTAATTTCCCATAAATGGATACTAGCACCTTTATGAACAATTTTTGCAGTGGCAGTTATCGTGCCGTTTCGCTTTGCTTTTAAATGATTTGCTGATATTTCAATGCCCCTAATTTCAGATTTCTCCGGATTAACAAACAGCAACGATGCCGCACTGCCAACACTTTCTGCTAAAGCCACACTAGCCCCTCCGTGCAATAATCCCATGGGCTGATGTACTCTTGAATTAACAGGCATTTTTGCCGTTAAAAAATCTTCGCCAGCATCAATATACTCTATTTCTAAGGTTTCCATTAAGGTGTTTTTAGACCAGTCGTTGCAGAGCTTTAGCATGGCTTCTTTATTAAACATAGCGTATATTTTTTTAGCAAATTTACTAATTTTAGAATCTTGTGGGGCATAATTTTTTGTAGCTTTGTGAAGAAAGCACAAATATTCAATTTAGCACAAATGTTTATTAGAATTCCGAATGTTCAATTTAGCACGGAACCCGCTTTTTTGCAAAACTCCTGTATATACCGTTTTTCTTTTTTGTCTTCATTAGTTCCAAAAGTCCAAGAGGTTTGTAATTGCTTCTTTAAGTAATCTTGGAGCTTTAACTCCTAAAATTAGTTGTCCTTTTTCGTTGAGTAAAAAGCCGATTTCTATTTCAATTATTTCTTCTTCGTTGCTTCCATAAAGTACAACTGTTCTCAAAATTTTGAATTTTGGATAGTGTTTCAAAATATAGTTTTTCTCAATGTAGTCGTAGTTTTCAAGTTCTGCAATTCCATTTTTACGAAAAGCGTACTTTTTGCCCTCAATATTTATAACTTCACTTCGTCCAAAGTCAATAAGAATTAAGTCTGGAATATGTACAATTTGTTCTTTGTCGCCACCTTTATATTTTTCTCGGTCTTTGTATTTTTCAAGTGGAATATGTTCGCCTTTTTTAGTTATGAAATAGCCTTTTTCACAACCTGCGTGATTTTCAAAAATGGAATAACCCTGTGTGAAATTTTCTACAACCAAATGAATAAAAATTGTTCCTAATTTTTCTCCGTCTGTGTCATATTTCCAATAGTCATTACTCATTTCGGCTTTTGGAATTGTCAAGCCTTGTAATGAAATGCGTAATTTATTGGAAATTTGAATAAATTTATTAGTTTTTCCAACGTGGTTTTGTGAAAGTCCGTGTTGTGTAATTTCAATTTTTTGTGTCCAACCCAATTGTCGTAAAACTGCACATATAATACTTAACGCTCCAATATTTGGGTCGTGTGAAAGTCCGCCACTTTTAAAAAGTCTGCCAGAAACTTCAATTTTAGTTTTAGTTTTTGTTAGCAAAATTGGCACATTCCCTTTTGGTGCTTTTCTCATTTTGTTTTTCAAATCTATTATTTCATCAATGGTTTTGAAAGGTATAAATATTTTGCTGTCAAGTTTTTTGCCTAAAATTTCAACGCCCAAAGTCAAAAGCAATTTTGTACCAAAAATATACGTTGAAGTCGGTTCTTCTTTTTGGTCAATTTGCAAATTGTAAAGCATTATTTTCTTTACATTTGGGTAGTAACTTTGAATGAAAACGAACTTTGAACAACGCTGATATACGCCTGTATTTCGGCTTTCTTTGTCGTCCGTTTTTGTTTCTTCTATCGCATAAATTGGCTCGTCTTTTAGCGTTGGTTCATCTTTTTGGTAGAATATTAAAAAATCTGTAAAACTGGAATTGCCTGAAACTGTTTTAACATAAACTTTGTCAACTTTGTTGCAACGAAAACCTGTAACTTCATAAGTGAAAGTAAATTTATTATCTTCTAAAATTGGAAAAATACGTAAAGTATCAACAAAAACGGCAAAGCCGTAATCTTTGGCAAATTTTTTAAATATCGTTTGAAGCACTTCTTTTTTAGGTCGCTCTTCTGTTAA
>DAINSR010000032.1:0-13022 GCA_036741255.1 Flavobacterium sp. | reverse complement strand
CTCCTTTTTATTACGAAATAGTCTTTTAAAAAACTACTGCGTTATTTTTTAAAATACTTATTTTTCATGACAAAACAAGTTTTTAGAGGTGCCCTTAACTATTTCAGATGATATTCTAGACAGCAAAACAGTTTGGAACTTTAGAGAGCAAATAGTTGATTTAGATTTAGTTGATCTTATTTTTTCGTTGTTTATAAAAGAATTAGAGCGTTTGAATTTAATAGTAAACGAAGGCAAAATTGTTGATACTAGTTTTATTGAAGTGCCAAAACAACGCAATAAAAAAGAAGAAAATCAACAAATAAAAAATGGTGAAACACCAAATAGCTTTAACGAAAATCCACACAAAAAAGCTCAAAAAGATGTTGATGCACAATGGACAAAGAAGAATAATGAAACCTTTTTTGGATATAAAAACCACATAAAAATAGACAGTAAAACTAAAATAATAAGAAAGTTTAAAGTTACAGATGCTAGCGTTCATGATTCACAAGTACTTGATAATTCATTAGATGAAAAAAATAATGAAATGAAAAGTATGGTTTATGAAAAAGGGGTAAGAGCAAATCCTTCAACAGAAGCACAAAAGCGCAGCAATATAGAAAAATCAAGAGCAAGAGTAGATATTTTTGGATTTATGGAGATGAGTATGAACTCAATGTATTTATACTGTATTGTTTTTAAAAGAACCAATGCAATAATTGGACTTATGAACCTGACTTACAATATGTTTAGAAAAATTCAATTACAAAATGCTCAGTAGGGAACGTGCCTCAAGTAAGGAATAAATAAAAAATTAAAGTACTAATTTTTAATGTTTTATAATAAAAATTGTTTGTAATGTGTTTGTAAAAATGTAAGTTAAAATTTAAAAAAATCAAGAAAATTGATTTGGATTAAAATAATCGGTTTTTAGAGATGCTCTTAAAATGTTTTGTAGAACAAACATGCTTATTAAAACTTCATTCATCTCAAAAGTATCTCTCCTTTCTAATTTTTTTTCGCTCATTTTTTTTATATTTGAAAACACAAAATTAATAATAGCACCTCAAAAAAAGAATTAACCAGATGTTTGCAAAAAGTAAAAATAGTTTCTATTTCATAGTCACAGCGTTTGTTGTGGCTATGTTTTTTTCGTGTGAAAGCAACTTCAAGAAAGTTCAAAAACTCAATCAAAAATCATTTTTCCCATCAGGGCAAGCAGACACCATAAATCTTGTATATACAGATTCTGGAAAGGTTAAAGCAATTTTAATTAGTCCTAAAATGATAGATTATGGCACTTTAGAAAATCCATATACCGAATTTCCTAAAGGGATTAATGTTACTGTTTTTGACAATAACAACAAAAAAAGTTTTGTTGTTGCAGATTATGCAGTTTCTTATAAAAAAACCAATTTAATTGATTTACAAGGAAACGTAAAAATAACCTCTGCAAACGGAGCCGTTTTAGAAACTTCACAACTCTATTATGACCAAAAAAATGAATGGTTTTTTACTGAAAAGTATTTTACTTATAAAGATGCAAATGATGGTTTTCTTGAAGGTCCGGGAGTAGATTTTAGTAAAGATTTCAAGATTTTTAATATGCAAAAGAGTAAGGGCGAAGTAGAAAATTTGAAATAGTTTCTCTGTTTTCCTTATTATTTGGTACATTTGTTAAAAAAAATAATCATGAATTTTTTATTCCTTTTTCAATACGTATATCTTATCTTTTCGATATATTTTGTTTATGACGCTTTTATACAATATCAAAATGACAAAAACCCTACTATAAGTGTTTTACTGGCTATAGCTGCTTTATTTATGTTTTTCTTTAGAAGGAATTTTAACAAAAAACACAAAAAATAAACAGCTAAAAAATCAAACAGGACACCATAAATATCAAGGATGTAATTAAAATTACAAGATTTTTTTACAATTGATATTAAAACAATCCTATTGAATTTGTAAAATCATTTTATAGTAGTGCAAGATAAAAATTCAGTTAAAATCTCCATTTACACAAGATTTGCTTGAAACAAATGAAAAATGCTCCTTGCTCATTGAAAATTGCTGAATTTATAAAAATTTGCAATAAATATAATTCACAGAACACCGGAAAAAAATAAACACAACAATAATTATCGTAAAATTTTTATTTAAATAATTTAGAATTAAAGAAAAATTGAAAGAAAAAAAAATATATTTTGCATCTGATCAGCATTTTGGAGCTCCCACTGCTAAAACAAGTTTTGAAAGAGAACAAAAATTTGTTGCTTGGCTAAACGTAGTAAAAGAAGATGCTGCTGCTATTTTTTTATTAGGTGATTTATTTGATTTTTGGTTTGAATATAAAACTGTTGTGCCAAAAGGATTTATTAGAGTTTTAGGTAAACTAGCTGAGATAAGAGACGCGGGCATTCCTGTTTATTTTTTTGTAGGAAATCATGATTTGTGGATGAATGATTATTTTGAAAAAGAGTTAAACATACCTGTTTATTATGACAACAAAGAATTTGTTTTTAATAACAAAACATTTTTAATAGGACATGGAGATGGCAAAGGTCCTGCAGATAAAGGTTATAAACGAATGAAAAAAGTGTTTACAAACAAATTTTTTAGATGGTTGTTTAGATGGGTTCATCCAGATATAGGAATGCGAATAGCCCACAATTTATCTGTTAAAAGCAAACTTATATCGGGTGCTGATGATGTTCATTTTTTAGGAGAAGATAAAGAGTGGCTTGTAATTTATGCCAAACGAAAGTTGATGTTTAAGCATTATGATTACTTAATATTTGGTCATCGGCATTTACCCATGATTATTGATGTGGGTATAAATGCAAAGTATGTAAATCTTGGAGACTGGATTAGCTATTTTACTTATGGTGTTTTTGATGGAGAAAATTTTGAACTAAAAAAATTTGAATTTTAATCTTGCTGTTCAATATCATCTACCTCTTTTTCTAAGTCTAATTTTATGAAATTTGGCAATACAACTGCGGTAGTTGTAACAGTAATTAGAGTCATAATTCCCCCAAAAACAACTGCATTTACCACACCCATCAATTTTGCAGTAGCTCCACTTTCAAAAGCACCCAACTCATTTGACGATCCCACAAATATTGAGTTTACAGAAGCCACCCTGCCTCGCATATTGTCTGGAGTGTGAAGCTGTAAAATAGTATTTCTAATTACTACCGAAACACCGTCAAAAACACCACTTAAAAACAAAGCTAGTACAGATACCCAGAAAATAGTGGACACCCCAAAAACGATAATGCACACCCCAAACAAGAAAATAGCTCCTAGTAGTTTGATACCTGCTTTTTTGTGTAGTGAGATATAAGCAGAAAAGAGCATCATTAAAAACGAGCCTAAAGCAGGAGCAGCTCTCAAAATTCCAAAACCTTCAGAACCTACTTTGAGAATATCTTGTGCAAAAATAGGCAAGAGAGCCACAGCCCCACCAAACAAAACAGCTATCATATCTAATGAAATAGCTCCTAAAATAATTTTGTGATTAAAAACAAAAAGTAACCCCTCTTTAAGACTTTTAAAAATGGGTTCTCCTATTTTTGGGTTTACAATGGGCTTTCGTTCTATTTTTGATAAAAATGCTAAAGATACTAACGAGCAAAACAAAACAAAGCATAATGACCAGTGAACGCCTATTAAACCAATGGCAACTCCAGCACATGCAGGACCAAACATGGAGGCTAACTGCCAAGAAGAACTGCTCCATGTAGCCGCATTTGGATAGACTTTTTTAGGAACGATTAATGATAGTAAAGAAAAAATAGTGGGACCTAAAAAAGAACGCACTATGCCCCCTAAAAAAACTAGAACATAGATAGTATAAAGTATTGTATTTGTTGTTAAGCTTTTTGAAACCGAAGGAATAGTTATCAAATAAAGTCCTAAACTAACAATAGAAAAACCTAATATACATTTTATCAATAACTTTTTCTTTTCGCTTTGATCTACAATATGACCTGCAAACAATGCCATGCAAATAGCGGGGATAATTTCCATTAAACCAATAATGCCCAGAGATAAAGGATTTTTTGTGAGGCTATACACTTCCCATTCTACAATTACAAATTGCATAGACCAGGCAAAAACCATAGCAAATCGGGTGATTAAGAATAAGTTAAACTCTTTGTATCTTAGTGCTGCATAAGGGTCTTTTTTTGCCATGCTAATTGGTTTTTAATATGTCATCAATTATAGTAACTATTGTAATTGTTGTCCCCATACGTTTAAAAAATCAATATTTGTGTGTGTAAATTTTTGTGTGTAAAATGAAATTTTCAAAACATAAACCTAATTAAAACAAATTTAATAATAGCACCTCAAAAAAAGAATTAACCTTATTGAAGCAGTTTTAGTTTGTAATAGATTTGCCTCGTCAGTTTTAGCAGAACTCTCGGGTCTAATGCATATTTTGGGTTTAAAGCACAATATACATTTTACAGTCAAAAATCTTTTACTTCTGTCTAAAATAAATTTCTATTGGAACTCCCTTAAAATTATACTCTTCTCTTAACTTATTTTCAATAAAACGCTTGTAAGGGTCTTTTACATATTGAGGTAAATTACAAAAAAACACAAACTGAGGTGTGGGGGTGGGCAGTTGCATGCAGTATTTAATCTTAACATATTTCCCTTTTAAAGCCGGTGGCGGATTTTGCTCAATAATAGGCAACATGGTATCATTAAATTTTGAGGTGGCAATTCTGTATTTTCTGTTTTCAAAGACCTCAACAGCCGTTTCTAAAGCCTTTAAAAGTCGCTGTTTGTTTAATGCCGATACAAATAAAATAGGCACATCAGTAAATGGTTGTAGTTCTTCTCTTATTTTTCGCTCATAATCTCGGGCAGACATGGTGTCTTTTTCTACTAAATCCCACTTGTTTACTAAAATTACAATCCCCTTTCTGTTTTTTTCTGCCAGCCAAAAAATACTTTGATCCTGCCCTTCAAAACCTCTGGTAGCATCAATCATTAAAATACAAACATCACTGTTTTCAATGGCCCGCACAGATCGCATCACAGAATAAAATTCTAAATCTTCTTTCACCTTAGCCTTTCTTCTAATTCCGGCGGTATCCACTAAATTAAATTCAAACCCAAAACGATTATATTTGGTATCAATTGCATCGCGCGTTGTACCTGCAATGTCTGTAACCACAAATCTATCTTCGCCAATTAATGCATTAATAAAAGACGATTTCCCTGCATTTGGTCTTCCCACCACACAAAATCTTGGCAACGGATTTTCTTCTTCTTTTGCCTCTGGCATATCGGGTAGTTGTTTTACCAACTCATCTAACAACTCTCCTGTGCCACTCCCCGTCATTCCAGAAATAGTAAAATAGTCCCCCAGCCCCAGATTATAAAACTCCAGTGCGTCATTATTTCGCACGGCATTATCCACCTTGTTCACTACTAATAAAACAGGTTTTGTAACCTTTCTAAGTAGTTTTGCCACCTCATCATCCATGGGCGTTATACCCTCTTCCACATCAACCACAAACAAAATAGCATCAGCTTCATCAATGGCAAGTTCTACCTGCTTTCTAATTTCAGCCTCAAAAACATCATCAGAACCCTTTATATATCCCCCCGTGTCAATTATAGAAAACTCCTTACCATTCCACTCACTTTTGCCATAATTTCTATCGCGAGTAACACCACTAACAGAATCTACAATCGCTTCTCTACGCTGAATTAAACGATTAAAAAAAGTAGATTTACCCACATTTGGCCTACCCACAATAGCAACAATATTATTCATACTAACTTATTTTTAAAAATGTAAAAATACGTTTTTTTGAAGCTTAAACCTGCTATCCATTACAAGTTTTTTTTGTTTTCATTTATTTTGTAGGCTTTAAAAAGAGCTTCTAAGGTCGCTTTTTTAAAACCACAAAATTAAAATGCCCTCAAAAAAAAAGCTTTTCATTACTATCAGGGCTATAAAATATCGGTAAAAAACTACTTACAGGTTTTGTAGTTCACATCAGAAACTTATAAAATGTAGTAAATGCTAAGTATTCTAATCAAATGTTAAAACTATGAAACTTTTATCTATTTTTGCACAACTTAAATAAAAGTCTAATATTATTCGCAAAAAAAATGATTACAAAAACAAACAAACATCTGCACATAAATCCATTAAAAATCATATTCTTTTTTTTAGTAACCATTTCACATATAGTATTTTCACAAGAAACTACAAAAACAGACACTCTTAAAGACGTAGTCGTTTCTTCAACCCGAATTGATATTCCTTTTTCTAAAAATTCTAGAACTATTCAAATAGTAACCAGTGCTGATATAAAAAACAGTGGCACTACAAATGTTGCAGACCTTTTGCAACAAGTGGCGGGGATAGATATTCGTAGAAGAGGTACTAGTGGTATGCAGGCTGATTTATATATTAGAGGTGGTAGTTTTGATCAAACATTATTACTTATAGACGGCATAAAAGTTGAAGACTCACAAACAGGGCATCATACTATGAACTTGGCATTACCCATTGATGTTATTGAACGTATTGAAATTATTAAAGGACCCGCAGCACGAATTTTTGGACAAAATGCATTTACAGGAGCTGTAAACATTGTAACAAAAAACGCCATGTCAAATTCTGTTATTCTTGAAACACAAGCCGGAAGTTATAATCAAAAAAATGCAAACGTGGTGGTGATGCAAAATTTAAAACAATCAGCTCATGTGGTGCAATTCAAACGAATGTTGTCAGATGGTTACCGTTTTAACACTGACTATGATAATCAAAATTACTTTATTAAAAGTAGTTTTAAAACAAAAAACGCTCCCATTGATGTGCTTGCAACTTATAACGACAGAAAATTTGGTGCTAACGGATTTTATGCTACACCAGCAGCTATTAATCAATACGAAGAAACACAAGCTAGTTTAGTGGCGGTGCAAACCCGAATTGAAAAAAACAATATCACTTTTAAACCCCGACTTTACTGGCGAAGAAATCAAGACGAGTATATTTTTGTAAGAAACAACCCCGCTATTTATAGAAATCTACACATTACTAACAAGGTGGGTGCTGAACTAAACACAGCTATAACAACAAATTTAGGAACCACAGGGTTTGGAATAGATGTGGCAAAAATTGCAATTTCTAGTAATAATTTGGGCAGCAGAAACAGAGTGATGACCACAATTTTTGCAGAGCATCGCTTTTTGTTTTTGAATAATAAATTTGATGTTACTCCTGGTGTGGCAGCTAACTTTTTTACAGATAATAAAACAAATATTTTTCCAGGGATTGATTTAGGGTATCAACTTACAAATAAAATACGAACTTTTGTAAATGTGGGACAAACGTATAGAATCCCAACCTATACTGATTTGTTTTACAAAGATCCAACTACATTAGGAAACGAAAATTTAAGACAAGAGGAAGCCTTTTCACAAGAAGTAGGGATAAAATACATGAAAACAAATTTTGATTTTTCGTTAGCCTTTTTTAATAGAGATGCCACAAATTTAATTGATTTTACAAAAGAAAATGCATCAGATCTTTTTAAAGCAAATAACATTAGAAAATTAAATACAAAGGGATTTGAACTACACACTAATTATATTTTTAAAGCCCTTGATCTACCTCAAAAGATTAATATGGGCTATACTTTTATAGAAGACGATATACAAAAAATTAATGCAAAAATTTCTAGATATTCAATCAACTCCGCACGTCATCAATTTACAGGTCAGCTAGTTACAAGATTTATAAAAAAACTTTCTCAAACCATTTCATTTAGATATATAGAAAGAACAAGCAGAGAAAGTTATGCCATTTTTGATGCTAATATAAACTATACTATCAATAATTTAGAGGTTTCTTTGTTTGCCAATAACATTTTTAATAAACGCTATTCTGAAGAAAATCAAATTCCTATGCCAAAAGGCAATTTACTGTTTGGTTTAAAATATATATTTCAATAAACTAGCAAAAAGAGACGTTTCTTGAAATGTCAATTATAGACACCTCTAAATATCCATTTAATCTAGAGGAATTAAGATTTTAAAGGGGTTTACGACAAATTTCACTTTTTAGAAAACACTTAATTTTGTCTGAACAAACCACTTTATTTAGATATGACAACAAAAGAACAGGCAATGGAAATTTCTGGAAAATATTATATGAAGCGTGAGAGAAAGATCCTACGCAGATGGAAAGTGGCTATAAATATGAACAGACTTATGACCAAATGATGCAAAAAGTTGAGACGGAAATTCTACAACTATCTGTAGGGAAAGTTCCTAAAGGTATTAACTCAAAAAAAACGCCAAACCAAATTTGGCAAGATAGAATTAGCTAAAAAACATATTCTATCATATACACCAGAATACATAAGAATCAGCAGTTATGCACAAGAAATCATGTGTTACGTGGGGCAGTTACTAGTTTTTGAGGAAGCTGAAGAAGCAGTAAACATCTTAACTGGAGTAGGTTTTAATGCCAAACAAATAGAGAGAGTATGTCATAAATATGGTAACTGGCTTGAAAAAACAATTTTAATGATATTGAAGTTAACGGCTATGATATGTAGCACATTTGGGCTCTTCTAAAAATTTCTTACCTAAAGTAGAATATCATATTGAAAATATCAAGAATAAAGTTTTCATAGCAGATGGCGCTCAGTGGATTTGGAATTGGATTGAAAACACCTATCCAAACTCTACTCAAATAGTCGATTATTTTCATGCAAAAGAACATCTGTGTGATCATGCCAAAAGATATTTCAAAGAAATAAATGAAAGAGAAAAATGGATAAATGAACAAAGCTTACTAATACTAAACAAAGGTGTTGATAAAGTTATTAAAAACATAGAGGCATTACCTAATGATTCAGACAACAAAATAAAACTTCTAAATTATTAAAAAATCATCAAAAAAGAATGCAATGCCATCAATTTAGAGAAAAAGGATTACTAATAGGCTCTGGTGCAATAGAATCAGCACATAAGGATGTCTTGCAAGAGAAACTTAAACTATCTGGTCAAAGATGGACTAAAGAAGGCTTACAACAAATGGCTAAATTAAGGACTACATACAAAAGCAAACAATGGGATAAAGTAATTAATCTAACAAAAATAGCAGCTTAGTGAGTTTTGTCGTACACCCATACAAAATTTTGGGATTGTTTTAACCCAATTTATTATTATATTTGACAAAAGATTAATAATTTAAAATATCAACTTTTTGACTTTACGTACTTTTAGGAATAATGTCAAAAGAATTAACCAAACATCTTATAAGTTAGGTACTCTAACAGACTCTCCAATCCAGCAGTTAAATGAAATACTTTTTCCGCTCATGCTTTCATTAAAAATATCTGTTCTTGATGGGGCACTTGCATTGTATGCGGCTGCTTGTTTGCTAGCTGTTGCTTTTAAACTAGGATCTACTGCAGCTGCCTTACTTGCATATTGTGCACTTAACCAATATACGGCTCTCTTTTCAAATGGGGTTTTCCCACATTCATTTGCACTTCCAGCATATAATTGAGCAATAAGCATGTATGATTGTCCAAATGATGGTTTAGCCTCTAAAGCTTTTCTAGCATAAGAACGAGCCTGCGACTTGTTTGAAGTACCATACATTGTGGCTATTTTATAGTAAACTTTAGCTTTTTTTGTAGCGTCTGTAAATAATTTAGCAGCTTGATTATAGTATTCTAAAGCTTTAGCAGTGTGTTTAACTCTTTGAGCAGTTACGCCTAGTAAGTAGGCAGATTCTGCCGTTGGGTTTAACCTGTGAAGTTGCTCTGAAATTTTTGTAAACAATGGATCTGAATCACAATTTTTAGCCTCTAAACGCTCTGCAGCTCTTTTTAGCCAAAGTACATCTGTTTTCTTTTCTTCAAATGATTTTTGATAAAAAGGAATCAACTTTTCACAAGTAGAGAGCAATACAATTTTTGTATCCATACTTCCTTTAACAGTACTAAATTGCTCGTAGTTGTATTCTATACGCTCTTTTGCACGGGTTTCTTTATCGGTCAATTCTTGTTGTGCTTCTATTTTTTTTAATAGCTCATCAAGCTGTATAGAAAGTTTATTTTCTTCAATTTCTAATTTTTCGTTTACTTCGTCATATTTGTCAAAAACTTGTTGCAGTTCCACCCCGTTGTTTCCTGTCTCATATCGGTTTACAAATAATTCAAAATAAGTGTATAATGCCTGAGCAGTATTAAAATTATCATAATCGTTTTTAAATGCTTCGTCTAGTAATTTGAATGCATCTTCTTTTGTGCCAACATTGTTTTCAAACAAGTTTAGCCCTTTTTTCATGGTGCAACTATAGTTGTTACCCGGAAAATTTTCATCAAATTGAGTATATAAAACATTTAAGTCATTTACAAAGGCTTCTTTTTCTTCAGGTGTAGCTGCCTTGTCTATTTTGTGTTTTAAAATAATGTCGCCATATTTATATATTGCAACGTTTAGTTTTGGGCAATTTTCTCTAAGGGGTTTCAAATAATTATAAGCTTCATCAAATTGTTTAGATTTTGCATATTGGGCAAATAATTGTAAATCTAATGCACATTTTTCATCAGCTTGAGCCCATGTAAAAAAATTTACTAAAACTAACAATACTAGTGTTATACTTGTTTTCATTTTATAAATATTTGTATTAATCATATTTTCTTTTTTCAAACCATAAATCATTTAATGAAAGACCAATATTTATGCCAAAATAATTATCTTCTATTAAATTGTTTTTAGCGGTACCTCGTTTTCCATATTCAAAACCAAAATTTAAAGAGGAAAACTTACCCCCAACAGGTAAACCTAAACCAAAAGTTATGCCATAATCGTTTATTGGTTTTGAATTGAGTATGATGCCCGTGTTTTGATAGCGAAATCCGGCTCTATAATTAACTCTACTCCAGTAACTTGTGAGCGAACTAAATTTAGGGATATAATATCCGCCAAGTACAAATTTGTGTGAATCTTCAAAAGTGGCTTTGTCAAAATCTGTAAATCTATTTTGCAAATTGCTGTTTTCAATATAAGAATATTCTGCACCCACAAACCATTTTTTTGAAATTCCAATGCCTGTTGCAAAAGTATATTTTGCAGGAATGATTAATTTAGTATTTGAAACAGCGGGTTTTATACTATTTGAAACTACCTCATTTCCAGCACTATTAATTGTTATCGTTGCAATTTCTCTGCTACTTGTATTCGTTAATTTAGCTTGTGGAGTGTAATTAAAGGTAGTTGAAAGCGTATATTTTTTTGCTAGTTTTTTGTTGTACAAAAGTGCAAAGTTAGTAGAAATACCTTTTACCATTGACTCATTAATTTCTCTAGACCCTAATGTTACATTTGGAATAAAAACAATTGTTTTAGATTCTATAGTTCCAAAATTGTATTGAAGATTTGCCCCTATACTAAAATCTTTAATAAGATTATATCCAAGTCCAAAAAAAACACGATTGATGCCTCCAGACCCGTTATAGGTTGTTTTTTTGATATCACCTTCAGTAGTTTCATTTTGAACCCTATACCCAACTGAAGTAAAGGGCATAATTCCAAAATTTGTTCCAAATTTACCAATAGGAAAAGCCACTGCAAGATAATCTAATGAGGTGCGTTGTGCTTTTTCTGATTTAGTTTCGTTAGCCAGATTTGAAAACATAGTAGAGCCACCGATGACAAAATTGGTTATTTTTATTTTTGAAAATGTAGCCGGATTTAGCAAATTTACATGTATAGAGTCGTTTACCACACTAAGTCCGCCCATGGCTCTTACGTCATGTGTGCCTTTAAATTTTTCGTCCCCTAAACCATAAAATGAATATGGAGATGAAGTGCCTTCTTGTGCTGAAACTATTGTAGTTATCAGTAAAAAAAACACTAAAAATAATTTATTTGTCATTTGTGTTAAATTGAAAAAGTAGATTCAAACTTTCTAATAAAAAATTTGGTTGGGCAAATATGGTGTTTTTAAATCTTTTAGCCAAAAAAAGTGCATCACCACCTGTTAAAATTATTGTTAAATCTTGATAATTAGCTAGGTAATTATTCATAAATCCTTCCATTTCAAAAACAACCCCATAAACAACCCCAGAATGCATGCAATGATTTGAAGAGGCACCTGTAATAGACATTGGGTTTTCTGGTTGAAGTAGGGGTAGTTTTGCCGTAAATTGATGCATGGCTCTGTATCGCATGGTTAAGCCGGGAGAAATGGCACCACCCCAATAATTTTTTTGTGCATCTACAAAGTCATATGTAATACAAGAACCAGCGTCTATCACTAAACAATTTTGGCTTGGGTATTTTAAAACCGCCCCCGCTACTAACACCTTTCTATCTACCCCAAGCGTTTGAGGGGTTTTATAGTTGTTTGCGTAAGGGAAGGAGATTTCTTGATTAACATAAAAAACGGTAGTTTTGTTTTCTAAAAATAATTTCGTTTCAGTTTTTAAGTGCGAAACACTAGAAATTATAGTATTTTGAATTTGGGAGTATTTTTTAAAAATAGTTTCAATACCATTTTGAAAGTTGTTTTTATCAAAATCAAGTTTCAAAACCAAAATATGTTCTTTAAAAACAGCAACTTTTATTTTTGAGTTGCCAATATCAATAGTGAGTATCATTATTAATTTTTTAAGTTCAAATATACCATTGATTTTTTTTAATAATTGTTTTGCATAAATTAAAAATCGTCCTATATTTGCACTCGCAATAGTAAAAGGGTACCTTAGCTCAGATGGTAGAGCAATGGACTGAAAATCCATGTGTCCCTGGTTCGATCCCTGGAGGTACCACTTTAAAAATCCGTAATACACTTGTAAATCAAGTAATTACGGAATTTTTATTTTAATACCCTTAATGGTAAGTGAAGAAAGTTTTACTGTTGTTTATAGGGATTTCTCTGGCAACACTTTTTAAGAACATACTTTTTTCGGTTAATTCTTTTTTTGGTTCTACTGGTTTTTGTGTGAATATCCGTCAAGATCTCCGTGAAAAAATAG
>DAINSR010000031.1:0-13287 GCA_036741255.1 Flavobacterium sp. | reverse complement strand
GATCTTGACGGATATTCACACAAAAACCAGTAGAACCATAAAAAATAAGACTAGTGAAATAAATTTATTTTTGCTTATACAACAGAAGCCATTTATTAATTAAATCTATTAAGACCTAAAAATGAAATTAAAAAAAGTGATAAATTGGAAATAGCACCCCAAAAAATGAATTAACCATTAAATTAAAAAATTTCTGCAATATTGAAAATTTGACTTCGTCTAATTGTTCAAGGCTTCCGCAATATTGAAAATTTGACTTCGTCTAATTGTTCAAGGCTTCCGCTCCTCCAACAATTTCTAAGATTTCTCCTGTAATTGCGGCTTGACGAGCTTTGTTATATGTTAATTTTAATTGATTTCTTAAATCAGTTGCGTTGTCAGTTGCTTTGTGCATTGCGGTCATTCGTGCTCCGTGTTCAGACGCAAATGAATCTCTAACGGCTTTGTATAATTGTGTTTGGAGTGATTTAGGAATTAGTGTTTGAACAATTTCTTCTTTAGATGGCTCAAAAATATAATCAGCAGAAACGCTTTTACTATCATTTGTGGGTGCTAACGGCAAAAACTGTTCTGTTTGAACTATTTGTGTTCCTGCATTTTTAAAATGATTATAAACCAATTCAATTTTGTCATACTCGCCAATTTCAAATTTTTGCATTAGTACATCTGCAATAGTGGCAACATTTTCAAAGGTTAAACTGTCAAATATAGAACTTTTGTTATCAATTACATTCCATGTTTTTCCTAAAACATCATTACCTTTTTTACCAATTGCAAAAAAGTCAACGGCTACATCTGAATATGATTGAGCAACGGCGGTAGCTTGTTTAATTACATTTGTATTAAAAGCCCCACACAATCCTCTATTTGAAGTAATTGCCACGATAAGAACTTTTTTAAGCTCTCTTTGAGTGGTAAAACTACTTGCGTTATCTCCTTCTAAGGTGGTACTAAGATTTTGAAGCAACTCTGTAAGTTTTTCTGCATAAGGTCGCATAGCCGTTATAGCATCTTGAGCTTTTTTCAACTTTGCTGCAGAAACCATTTTCATTGCGGATGTTATTTGCATCGTTGATGAAACAGATGTAATTCTATTGCGTATTTCCTTTAAGTTTGCCATTTTGTGTGAAGTAATTAGGAATTAATAACTAGCAATTAGCTTTTTCTAATTACTAGTTATTAGTTACTTAAAATTAATATTTTGCCGAAATTTCTTTTGCCGCTGCTTCTAAAACGTCTGTAATTTCGTCTGTAAATTTACCAGCTTTTAAAGCATCTAATGTAGATCTGTTTTTAGCGTTTAGATATTCAATAAAATCTTTTTCAAATTCTTTTACTTTATCAACAGGCACATTTCGTAATAAGTTTTTAGAACCAGCATAAATAATAGCTATTTGATCTTCCACGGTAAACGGATCATTAACGGCTTGCTTTAAAATTTCAACGTTTCGTTTTCCTTTTTCAATAACGTTTTTAGTTGCTGCATCTAAATCAGAACCAAATTTAGCAAATGCTTCTAACTCTCTATATTGAGCTTGGTCTAATTTTAAGGTACCTGCTACTTTTTTCATGGATTTGATTTGTGCATTTCCTCCCACACGAGATACAGAAATACCCACGTTAATTGCAGGACGAACCCCCGAGTTAAATAAATCTGACTCCAAGAAAATTTGTCCATCAGTAATTGAGATAACGTTTGTTGGGATATATGCAGAAACGTCTCCAGCTTGAGTTTCAATAATTGGCAATGCGGTTAGTGAACCACCACCTTTAACAATAGGTTTTAAAACCTCAGGTAAATCGTTCATATCTTTTGCAATACTATCATCTGCAATTACTTTACAGGCTCTTTCTAACAAACGAGAGTGTAAGTAGAAAACGTCACCAGGATATGCTTCACGCCCTGGGGGTCTTCTTAGTAGTAGAGATACTTCTCTATAAGCAACCGCTTGTTTTGATAAATCGTCATAAATTATTAAAGCAGGACGACCTGTATCACGGAAGTATTCACCTATTGCAGCGCCCGCCATTGGAGCATATACTTGCATTGGAGCTGGGTCTGAGGCGTTTGCGGCAACAATAACCGTATAAGCCATAGCGCCTTTATCTTCTAATGTTTTAGCAATTCCTGCAACGGTTGAAGCTTTTTGACCTACGGCAACATAGATACAAAACACAGGTTTACCAGCATCATAAAATTCTTTTTGATTTAATATAGTGTCAATACACACGGTAGTTTTACCTGTTTGACGGTCTCCAATTACTAATTCTCGCTGACCACGTCCTACAGGAATCATGGCATCAATTGCTTTAATACCCGTTTGTAAAGGTTCGTTTACAGGCTGACGAAAAATTACACCTGGTGCTTTGCGTTCTAAGGGCATTTCATATAATGTTCCACCTATAGGTCCTTTACCGTCAATTGGGTTTCCTAAAGTATCAACAACACGACCTACCATTTGTTCCCCCACCTTTAGAGAGGCAATACGTTGTGTTCTTTTAACATTTGAACCTTCTTTTATTCCTGTAGATGGTCCTA
Organism: Flavobacterium sp.; assembly: GCA_036741255.1. GTDB lineage: Bacteria > Bacteroidota > Bacteroidia > Flavobacteriales > Flavobacteriaceae > Flavobacterium. The sequence continues at coordinate 10,748 of DAINSR010000031.1, read as the reverse complement.
AAAGCACCACACCCACATTATCTTCTTCAAGGTTAAGAACAATAGCCTCAAGTCCATTGTCAAACTGAACTAACTCACCATATTGAGCATTAGACAATCCGTAAACACGTGCGATACCATCGCCCACTTGAAGTACAGTTCCCACTTCTTCTAAAGAAGCTCCAGATTCAAATCCAGTTAATTGTTGCTTTAATATTGCTGATATTTCAGCTGAATTAATTTCCGCCATTTTTTTACAGTTTATACACTAAGTGCAATATGATGTGTTAAATAAATTCTCTTTTTAAATTTTGTAATCGGTTATATACCGATGCGTTGTATTGTTGATCGCCTATTGTGAGTATAAAACCGCCAATGATTGATTCATCAACAATGTTTTCAATAGTAACTTTCTTGTTTGTAAATGTTGTAATTTTTGATAAAACTTTAGCTTGTAAATCTTCTGTCAATGGAAAAGCAGTAGTAACTTTTGCAAGCTGAACACCATTTAATTCATTAACTAATCTTTTAAAATCTATTGCAATGTATGATAACAATTCAAACCTTTTGTTAGTAAACAAGAGTTGAAATAAACTCTTAGTTTCTTTTTGTGCTGATGCAAATATTTTTAATAATGCTGCTTTTTTATCTTCTCCCTTGATGATGGGACTTTGTAAAAATAGTTGCAACTCTTTACTCTTTGCAACAGCATTTTCAATATCAGTCATATCATTAGTTACTAATGGCACATTATTATTTGCTTCTGCAATTTCTAAAATTGCTTTTGCATATCGAATAGCTGCTTTTGTTGTTGCCATTTTAATTTAGTTTAGCATCATTTAATATGGTTTCAACTAATTTAGTTTGCATCTCTTTATTCGATAATTCACTTTTGAGTATTTTTTCTGCAATTTCTAAAGACAATGCACCAACTTGGTTTTTTAAATCAGCTATGGCTGCATTTTTTTCATTTGCAATGGTTGCCTTTGCTTGTTCAATAATTTTTTCGCCTTGTGATTGTGCCTCTAATTTTGCATCGCTAATTATTTTATCTTTTATTTCGCGAGCTTCTTTAATCATTGAGTCTCTTTCTGAACGAGCTTCGGCTAATAATTTTTCATTATCAGCTTTAAGATTTTGGATGTCTTTTTTGGCGTTTTCCGCTGCAAGTAAAGCATTATTTATAGAATCTTCTCTGCTTTTTACGGCACCTAAAATAGGTTTCCAAGCTAGCTTTCTCATTAACAAAAAGAAAACAATAAAAATAAGACTTGTCCAAAAAATTAAACTCTCTGGTGAAGTTAAATTCATAATATATATAATTTACTTTTAGATTTTTTTTTAAATCTTCTCACAACCAACCGTTGTGAGAAGATGAAATAATTACTTAGCAATTAAAGCAACTACTACAGCGAAAAGTGCAACCCCTTCAATAAGAGCAGCTGCAATAATCATTGCTGTTTGAATTTTGCTAGCAACGTCAGGTTGTCTTGCCATAGCGTCCATTGCGGATCCACCGATTTTACCAATTCCTATTCCTGCTCCAATAACAGCTAATCCTGCACCGATTCCAGCTAATACCATAATAAAAATTTATTTAGTTAATATTAATAAAACTCTATCTTAATGATGATCATGTTCTGCAACTGCCTGACCAATAAACAGTGCTGATAACAACGTAAAAACATAAGCTTGTAACGCAGCAACCAGCATTTCTAAAACACTCATAAATAACACGAAAGCACCAGAAACAGGTGAAATCCAAACGGTTTTAAATATGTAAATTAAAGAGATTAAACTCAAGATAATGATGTGTCCTGCCGTAATGTTTGCAAACAAACGAATCATTAATGCAAAAGGCTTTGTGAAAATTCCAATAATCTCCACGGGAATCATAATTGGAGACAACCATACGGGAACTCCAGGAGTGTTAAAAATGTGTCCCCAATAATCTTTATTAGCATTCACATTTGTAATAATAAATGTTATAAATGCTAACACAAAAGTGAAATATATATTTCCTGTTAAGTTAGAACTAAAAGGGAAAAACGGAATCAAACCAATTAAATTATTTATCCAAATAAAGAAAAAAATAGTTAATAGATAAGGCATAAATTTTGCATGTTTTTTTTCTCCAATATTAGGAAGTGCAATATCGTCTCTAACAAAAATTACTAATGGTTCTAAAAAACCTGCTAATCCTTTGGGTGCCATTTTATTTTTCTTGTAAGAACGAGCTAATGTCATAAAAAGTAAAAATAAAACCAATACAGAAAGGAACATTGAAAAAACACTTTTAGTAATAGAAAAATTTAAAGGTCTAGCATTAAAATTAAAAGCATTTTTGTCTTCTTCTTTTAAGTTTTCAAATTCCTCAGCATAATAAATAACTTCATTATACTTAACAAATTTTTGTCCGTTTTTTTCAACAACATGATGTCCTTCATTATCATGATGAAATTTTGAAGAACTAAATGTTACTAAACCATTTTTTGTCCATAAAATAATTGGAAGTGACAGCGATATAGAATGACCATTCCAGTCAGCAATATGAAAGTCATGAGAGTCACCAATATGTGAATTTATTAATTCTGTTGCGTTAAACTCTTTGCCCGCCTCTGGTTTACCGCCAGCAACACTTTTGCTAGAAAACATCAACAAAGCAGTTAATATAAACACATGCAATACTTTTTCAAAAATCTTCATAACTATATTTGGTTAAAAACAGTTTTTTTAATTTTTTTGCAAAAGTACATTTTTTATTAAAACAATAAAACATATCTATGCAATTTTTATATTTTTTGTGTTTTATTGTTTTTTACTCAATAATTTTACTAAAATAACACTTTCAATTATCAAAAACACAAAGTAACAAAAGAAAAAATTTAAAGTATCTGGTATTTTATCTTTAAGATTAGATGTTATTAACGGCATTAAAAAGGAAATTGACAATGCCATTTTAATAATTCCAATAGCTAAAAAGGCATAGCCTACTTTATCATTATACTTTTCATATGCATAATGTAAGAAAAATAATTCAAAAAAACCAAGAGTAAAATTAAAACGGTAAACAGTATAAATTGAGTTAAATAGAATTACATTTTTTACTAAATAAAAATGAACAAATCCTGTGAATAGACTAATAAAAAAAAGATATGTTATTGAAGTCAAAAATCTTTTAATCATTGTCTTGAGTATTTTTTAAATTTTTATAAATGATATAAAATGAAATAAATAGTGAAATTAAAGATAACACAATAGTAAACAAGGGGTTGGATTTAAAATGCGAATCTAAGTATATACCCAGTTGAACTCCAAGAAAAATAACAATTCCCATTTGAAAAGGGATTTGTAAAAAGACCATCCAATTATTAGGCTGTTTTTTCTTTTGATTGAGGCTCATTTTTAACTTCATTAATATTTTTTACAGTTCCTTTCATTACACAAGTTGCCATAAAATTAGCTCCAGGCTCAACACCAAGTTTTCCTACGATTACTTCGCCTTTGATTACTGCTTTTGATTTTACATTCAATAATTCAACTACTTCTAATTTTCCTTGAAACTTGCCCTCTATATCGGCGTTTGAACATTTAATGGTGCCTTCAACAAGTCCATCAGGACCTATTACGAGTTTTCCTTTTAAAACAACGTTTCCCAGTAATGTTCCGTCTATTCTAATATCAGAATCAGAAACTAAATCTCCATTTAACTGTGTTCCTTCGGCTATTCTATTAGTTTTACCAAATAAGCCTTCTGTTGGTTTTTTTTTATCAAACATAAATTATTTATTTTGTTCTAAATACGCTTCCCATTTTTTTAATGCTTGAATAACTAAATAATTTTCAGATGAAATAATGTTTGCTTCGTCACATATTAAATAATCTTCATCATTTCTTAAAAAATGTAAGGTTGATTCGGTCGCTTGTTTTGATCTAAAACCATGAACAACAATAAAATTTGTAGTGTCGTTATACAAATCGTTAGACCATTTTATTTGACCATTATTTTTACTAAAAAAAACTTCAAGCTTTTTTTGAAGGGTATCTATTTCTACTGTAGCATTTGTATTTTTAAAAAAAACTATTTTCCAAGTCCCTTTTGTTTCCTTATTGAATGTTAGTTTTTCTAGAGCAGGAACATCTTTAGCTAGTAAGGCATCTGCTTTTTTCCCTTCCTCTGTGTTAGGATAATTTAATGCCACAAAACTAAGTGTTTTTTTATATTCTTCTAAACCTTTTAACCGAGCTAAAATTTTTGCTTTTAAAAGCTCAAATTTAGGAAGAATCTCATCTCCAGCATAATCATCAATGCATTTTAATACTTTTTCATAAGCTGCTTTTGTATCTCCGTTTTCAAATTCTCTGTACAATGCATTATAAACAGCTTCTGGTGATTGATTGTCTTTGTTTTCTTGGTTTGGGTTTTGTAGTATTTGTGCATGTCTGCTTTCTGGATATTCATTAATAATTTGACTTTTTATGGCATTACCCTTTGGGCTACCTATAATTTCATAAATTTTTAATAAAATATATTTTGAGGGCAAAATTAAGCGCTCTGCTGGTTGGTTTGCTAATAATTTTTCCAGTTTTGCAGCGGCTAACTCATATTCTTTAAATTTTTCTTTGTAAATAGAGCCTAACTGAAAATCTGCAAAGTCTCTTTCTACTTTGAGACTATCTATTGTTTTTTTATTTTTAGGAAGTTTACTGATATAAAAATCAACTTTATAAGCGGGATTCTCTGCTTTTTTTTCTTTATCAGTTGCTTCTACCTTGCTGTTATTTTCGTTTTGTTTTTCAGCGTTGGCTAGTTTATTATTGCTTTGAAAACTTTTTAATCGCCAGTTGTCCTTTAGTTCTCTGCTGCCCCATTTCTTTTTAAATTCTTTATTGCCAAAAGCAATATTTGTGGGGCTGTAAAAGTAAAAATTACTGCTTTGTGGGTTTTTCCCTCCCGCAGACGGTGGTTCAATTTGTGATTTTGTTCTGCCTCCAGAAGCATTTGTTGTGTTGTCATTGTCATTGCTTTTTGAGGATTGTTTTTCTAAAGCAATTTGAGCCAAACGTTCTTCTTCTTTCTTTTTTAAAATGTCTTTTGCTTTTAATTTTTCAATAAAAACCGAGTAATAGTTGTTTTTTTCCACATCTGATAAACCAGCTACATATAAAATACTATCATTTGTTTTTGATATTTTTTCATATTTAATCACGTCATCTAAGTTGGTTCTTTTTTTTGTAATTGCTCTATACTCCCTTGTTTTATCGCTTAATTTTGTTAAGGTGCTGTCATAATATTTACCTGCAATTTCATATTTGGCTTTATGAAAATTTATTTCAGCAATATTTCTATAATTTGATGCCACTAAATACTCATCATTTTTTCTCATTTTCAAAGATTTGTTGTAATGAGAAACAGCCAAATCATGTTTTTTTTGTTTATCATAAAACAATGCCATTTGATGATGTAGTACGTCTAAAAAAGGACGGTTTTCTCTATCTTCTAATAGTTTATTAAACCTTTTTAAAAAAACGAGTGTGTCGCCGTTTTCAAAATCAAATTGTTGTGCTAGCCTTGCATGTGCTTGAATGGTATATTTTTTGGAGGCTCTTCTTCTCATGTCAATTATTTCTTGAAAAGCTATTGCAGCACTATCTGGTTTTTTTAACTCTTCATACAATTGACCCAAAATAAAGCCATATCGGGCTTTTTGTTCGTTAATTTTTGTTTTTTCTTTGGCTATTTTTATGTTCATTAAAGCTGAATCTTTAATGCCTAAATTAAGGTAAGCTTGTGTTAAAATAGCGGAGGCATTAGCTAAGTCCTGACTTTTTATTTTTTTATCAAATACTATTTTTTTTAAACTTTTAATTGCTAACTGTTCATTACCCAGTCTAATGTTTATTTTTTCTCTCCAAACTCTAGCTTCATATACTTTATTGCTATTTGGATATCTATACAGAACGTAGTTAAAAGCTTCTAATGCGGGTATATAGCGATTTTCAAAATATCTCGATTTTCCTAAAAGAACGTGGGCTTCGTCCATCTGAGCATTTTTTTCATAACCCGCAATGTTCATGGAGTGCTTTTGAATGGCTTTTACTGCTTTTTCTTCGGCACGTTCAAAACTTGGATTTTTCACATCGTCTGGCATCATTTCTTCTTCTAGTTTTGGCATATTTTCTACCGGAAGAATTTCCCAAAAATTGTCTTTAAAATTAGTGTTTAAATCTTTTAAACCTGTTTGCAATGATACATCTCCATTATATAGAATGTTATATCTAGATGTTTTAGTATGATACGTTCTATTTATAAGGTTATTTTTTTTTGTTGAACAAGCCACAAAAATTAGCAGAAACGTTATAACTATCAGGTATTTATTTGTAGAAATTTTCAAAGTAAATAATTTAGTAAGATAACTAAAAATTATAATTTTTAGTATATTGTCTTGTAAAAATACATTTTTTTTAGAATTAAAAAAATAGTTGTTTATAAAAAGCCTTTTGTCAAACTCGGCAACTGTAATTTGAACTCATTTGCTGTGTTTCTTTCTTGTAAGACAATCTAATGTTAAAAGTTAGAAGTTGAACCCATGAATAAAAGATCGTTGAAATGTAATCTTTAATAAATCTATAATTGAATTAAAAATATAGAAATTGCAATTAAAGTCAATAAATACAAAGTAGTTTCTTTCATCCAAGGCGTAGCTATTTTTTCTAAAAAATTTGCCCCTAAAATTGATAAGGGTGCAAAACAAAAAATAAGAAAACTATTGTTTTTATGATTAGAAAGCATATATATAAGCACCCCAAGTAAAAAGGCAAATATTATTTTTTTAAATGTAATTTGCATATTCAGGGGTTTATTTGATAAATCTAAAAGTGCATATAAAAAAAACAAAAGAGCAACGGCACTAAAAATAGCCAGGGCAATGTTTTGATAAATATTTTCAAAATAGCTAAATTTAAAGCTAATGGTCATATCGTTATATATCGATTTGAGTAAATTGCTTTTAAAAATTAAATCTATCAAAAGAGTAAGAATAGCAACTGCAAAAAAAGCTAAAAACGGTATAATCCAGTTTTTATAGTTTTTTGAAACATGGAAAATTATGGAAATAAAAACTAAAATAATATAAACAATACACCAAAAATGGAATAATGCTGCTATAAAAATCCAGAATGAAGCATCAAAAATTTTTTCTTTTGTAAATTTTAAGTTTTGCAAAGCTATTAATCGTCTTAATGATAAAAGCAGAAAAAAGTGTGCTATTAAAACATCTAAATTACCAAAAATTCTGGGGAATAAAATAAAAAAAATAGAAAATAGCAACAAGCCAAAATTATTTACTTTTGTTAAATTATTACCTAAAACAAAAAAATTAAAAATAATGAAAGACACAAGCAGTACTACAAAAATTCCAGATTTTAAAATTATAGTAGAGAAATTATTGGTCAAACTTGTTTCATTAGATTGATATAAAAAATAAAATAAAAACAACACCACGCTAATGATGATGTAATTTATGGGTCTTGTTTTACTAAAAAGGTTTGCAATCATAAAGATAATTATTACTTTTGTCTAGTAATTCAAAATTAAAAAAAATGAAAGCATTTTTTGAGGCAATACAATCACTTTTTGTTGATTTTTTATTTAAACCCTATGACTGGTTTAGAGCGTTAGAATTAACCAATTGGGGTTTAGCTAATATTGTTAATTGGATTTTTATAATAATCTGTTCAGGAGCCATGGTTTACTGGGTAAAGCAGCTAAACATTTTTAAAAGCAAAGGAGAAGATAAGGACAACACCACAGCTCATTCTTTTTTAGACTAAATCAAAACCAATATCCTTTCTAAAATTCATCTTATCAAAGTGTAATTTATTTATATTTTGATAAGATTTTTTTATGGCTTCTTCAAAGGTGTTGCCAAAAGATGTTACCGCTAAAACCCTACCGCCATTTGACACTATTTTGTGATTTTCAAGTTTTGTTCCTGCATGAAACACAATAGAATCTTCTATGTTTTCAAGACCAGAAATTTCTTTTCCGTTTTCATAAGCTTCTGGATATCCGCCAGAAACTAGCATAATAGTAGTAGCACTTCTGGTGTCCACTTCTAAATCTATTGTGTCTAGCTCTTGTTTATCCACCGCTTCAAAAATAGACACTAAATCTGTAATAAGTCGGGGCATTACTACTTCTGTTTCTGGGTCGCCCATGCGTACATTATACTCAATAACAATGGGTTCACCTTTTACATTTATTAGACCAATAAATACAAATCCTTTATAAGTTATGGCCTCATTTTGTAATCCTTGAATAGTGGGTTTAACAATTTTCTCTTCAATTTTTTTTAACAAAACCTCATCTAAAAACGGAACGGGAGAAACAGCACCCATTCCTCCAGTGTTTAGACCAGTATCACCCTCACCTATACGTTTATAATCTTTTGCAGAAGGCAGTATTTTATAGTTTTTCCCGTCTGTGAGTACAAAACAACTCAGCTCAATACCATCTAAAAATTCTTCAATAACAACTTTTGAACTTGCATTTCCAAATTTTGCCTCAACTAGCATGCTTTTTAATTCTGATTTTGCCTCCGTTAAATTGTCTATAATAAGAACACCTTTACCCGCTGCTAATCCGTCTGCCTTTAAAACATAAGGGGGACTCAATGTTTCTAAAAAAGCATATCCTTGTTCAACCGTGGCTGCAGTAAAACTATCATATTGTGCCGTTGGGATATTGTTTTTTACTAAAAATTGTTTGGCAAACTCTTTACTACCTTCTAGCTGAGCTCCTTTCTTTGAAGGACCAATAACCGCAACGTGCTTTGTGAAAACATCATTTTTAATAAAATCATAAATTCCGTTTACTAATGGATCTTCTGGACCCACAACCACCATATCAATATGATTTTCTAAAATTACTTTTTTAATGGCTTCAAAATCTGAGATGGCTATATTAATATTTGTAGCTATTGCATGAGTCCCTGCATTTCCGGGTGCTACATATAAATTTGTGCATTTATTGCTTTGCAACATTTTCCATGCTAGTGCATGCTCTCTACCTCCAGAACCTAGTAATAAAATGTTCATTTTTTGTGTTGTTATGCCCTTCGACAAGCTTAGGGGTAAATTGTTTTGGCAAAAATACTTTGTTTTGAACACAAATAATAATTTTTTTTACCACCTTTGACATTAGTAATGCTAAAAGTGTGATATTTTTTTTGAGATAAAAATACCAAGAAAATTTGGAATGATGTAGCAATAAAAAGCCATCAAACGAAATTCAAGAAATGGAGAGACAAAATGGAGAATTTCATACCATCACATTGATGGTAATGATTTAAAAATTAGCCGTACCTGATTGGCAAAAATTAAAAAGACATTTATAGCATCAAAATTAATAATTAATGACGTATTATTTTTAAGCGAAAAAATGACAATGTGTTTGAAGTAAAATTTTTAGATTATCATTAACTATGAGCAAATTTAAAAACATATATTCGAGTGAAATTTTATTGAAAAAAACATTTCTTTTGATGATAAAAAAGCAACCTAATGTTTAATTTGTTTCATCTTTCTTTAAAATTTAATGGTTTTCCTATTGCGAAAGCTCAAGCTGATTTTGAAAAAATATTACAAATTTCAGAAGTAAATTATCCTAATTATCTTGAAAGTAAAAAGCGAGAAATTGTAGAATTTCATTTAAAAAACAATGCTTTTTATAGAAATTTAGTTGGTAAAGAAACTTTTAATACTTGGACAGATTTGCCCGTTTTAACCAAAAAAGATTTACAAAAGCCTATAAAAGAAAGGCTTTCAAAAGGATATTCTGAGAAAACTGTTTTTGTGAATAAGACTTCAGGTTCTAGTGGAGTGCCGTTTGTTTTTGCAAAAGACAAAATGTGTCATGCCTTAACTTGGGCTTCTAATATGTATCGCTTTGGGTGGTATAAAATAGATTTTAACTCTTCTTATCAAGCTAGATTTTATGGAATTCCATTAGATTTTATAGGCAATAAAAAAGAGCGGTTAAAAGATTTTTTGAGCAAAAGATATCGTTTCCCCATTTTTGATTTGTCAGACAAAGTATTAGACGATGTTTTAAAACATTTTAAAACTAAAAAGTTTGATTATATCAATGGTTATACGAGTTCGATTGTGCTTTTTGGAAAATATTTACAAGCTCGAAATATCATACTAACAGATGTTTGTCCGTCATTAAAAGTGTGTTTTGTTACTTCAGAAATGCTGTTTGAAGAAGACAAAATTTTATTAGAAAAACATTTAGGGATTCCCGTTGTGAATGAATATGGTGCTTCAGAATTAGATTTGGTTGCTTTTCAAAATCCTAATGACGAATGGCAGGTAAACGCTGAGACCTTATTTGTTGAAATTTTAGACGAAAACAACCAGCCGGTTTCGTATGGAAATGAAGGGAAAGTGGTGATTACTTCGTTGTATAATAAAGCACATCCGTTTATTAGATATGAAATAGGCGATGTGGGAATTTTAGACGAAAAGAGTACCTTAAAAAAACCAATACTAAAAAAATTAATAGGAAGAACCAGTGATATTGCCGTGCTGCCCAGCGGTAAAAAATCACCAGGATTAACATTTTACTACGTAACCAAAAGTATTATTGAAGACGATGGCAATGTAAAAGAATTTGTAGTGCGTCAAACAAAATTAGATAGTTTTGAGATTGATTATGTAAGTTTTGCAGCATTAAGTTCAGAAAAAAGTCAGGAAATTGAAAAAGC
>DAINSR010000030.1:0-13416 GCA_036741255.1 Flavobacterium sp. | reverse complement strand
AATTAATTCAATCATTTGAAAAAGAATATTGAGTTTTTCAGCAGACCCTAATTATAGAAACAATTCCATTCATAAAAATCTCTCTTTTTCATATTTTAAGCAAACTAATATTTATAAATTATAAAATTTATTTGTTTTTCAATTATTTAGATGAAGAAAATTAATAATTTTAATTAAAAAACTTTTTTGTATGAATTAAAAAGGTATCTTTGATTATTATTAATTATTTACAACACAATATGAGAACAGGTAAAGTTAAGTTCTTTAATGAATCAAAAGGTTATGGGTTTATTACCGATGACGAAACAGGGAAAGACATTTTTGTACACGCAAGTGGTATGAGAGTGGAATCATTAAACGAAGGCGAAAGCGTAAGTTATGAAGAGGAAGAAGGTAGAAAAGGTAAAGTAGCTGCTCAAGTTGCAGTTATCGAAGACTAATATATATTATTTTTTGATTACCCAAGTACAGAAAACTCTGCTAACAGCAGAGTTTTTTTGTGGATAATTTTACCAAATATTCTACATATTGTACATTATACCAATAACATTTGTAAAATAGTCCAATAGTTTATGGTATAATGCCGATATAGTATGAAAATAGTCCATTTTTCTTGGACTATATTGAATACATAATCGGTATTACATTTATTAATAAAAGCGAAAAAATCTTGGGACACTATCCCTAAAAGTGTGTAATTTTTGAATCCATTGTGCATCTTTTACATCTGTTTTGCCTTTTAAATTTTTGGTTTGAGTGCCTTGAACCAATAATACTTCAAAACCAGCTTCTTGTAAAGACATAAATAAATTTTACCAATAACTTCCCGTTGACTCCATGTCTACGGTGGTTGTGTTATGTTCTTTTAAAAAAGAAATAACAGCTTTTGTTCCAGATTGATAGACATTAAATTCTTTTACTAGATTTTTTTCTTCCCCTACCGCTACATAATGTGAACGTGAACCTACATCAATACCGGCAGCAAAAGGATTAACAACTTGCATTTTGTCAAATTTTTCCATTCTTTTAAAATTTAAAAGGGTAAACAAAAAGCACAAGGAAATGCATTATCTTTGCTACTATTATTCTATACGAGATAACAATTGTTTCATCATTGAATGTCTCAAAGGGCTTTTAAAAGAAAGTCTTTTTGCATTTCAGCCAAAATTTGCGAGGGGATTAATATCACCATTGAAGCATTAGGCTTCTGCTTGTACCTCTCGATAAAGTTAGCTCTTTTATGTCAGACTTTTTATGTCTCTTGAAATTTGGGTTAAAATGTTATTCATCTCTGAAAGATTCACTTTTCTGTTTTTTTTTCTGCCCGTTTTTTTCTATATTTCAAAACACAAAAACATAGTACCCCAAAAAAAGAATTAACCATTTAAATAAAAAAATCATGAAACTTAAATCTTTTTTCCCTATAAATCTTATTGCATCCATAGTGTTATTATGCAATTATAGTGTGTTTTTTGCACAAGGATTTAAAACCTTTGGAGGCAAAGGTGATGCACGAATATTAACTATTCATGACGGACCAGGTGAAGACGACGCCAAGGTGCACATTGGCCATCAAAATTTTGACCCCTCAACTAAAGACTATAACCTTTATGTAGAAGACGGCATCCTATCTGAGTCTGTAAAAGTAGCCAACCCAACTAGCTGGTCCGACTTTGTTTTTGACAAAAGCTACTGTTTAAAAAGCCTCAACGAAGTGGAACAGTTCATCAAACTAAACCAGCACCTGCCCGATGTTCCTTCAGAGAAAGAACTCAAAGCACAAGGCTACTACGACCAGCACGAAATGAACAAAGTGCTACTTCAAAAAATTGAGGAACTAACTTTGTATATTATTGAGCTGCAGAAAGAAATTGAACTATTGAAAAATACTCCAAAACCATAAATCATAACACTAAAAATTATGAGAACAAATAGTAAAAAACTAAAAATATTTTTTGAAATTGCGGTATGTTTGTTTTTATTTTTTGTAAATACTGCTATAGGGCAAGAAGATGAAGATTTTAACGACGCTTATCTATTGGACATTGATGCTAACAATAATTCATATCACAAGTTTTCTAATGCTAAAGATGCTGTTTGTAGAATTATTTCAGAAGATCATAAAGTAGGAACAGGTGTTTTACTAAATAATTCAAATAATGATGGTAAGATGTATGTCCTCACTGCTGCACACTTACTCCCTGGTTATGATAATGATGCAACCACACAAGACATCGCCACCATGAATAGTCATCTTGCCAATTATAAATTTGATTTCACATATCAAAGATTTGTAACGGATTTTACTGGAGTACCTCTGTATGAAAAAAACCCCAATAGAGTCAAAGGAGCAAAGATAGTTGCTTTATATCATAAAAACATTGATTATTCTTCAGGATTAGATTATTATTTACAGCCAACAGATTTAGTTCTTTTAGAACTTCTTGGAAAACCTAATTCAAATACTTTTAAACCTTTTTATGCTGGTTGGAATTTTAATGATGGATTGAGTTATGATGAACATATACTCATACATCATCCTAGAGGATTTCCTAAAAAGATTTCTATGCCTATTGAGGAAACGGAAGCAAATTTATGGAGATATAAAAATCCAGAAACAGGTAGGTATATAAGCCGGTATTCTAACATCCTTACTGATCAAGAATGGTTGCCTGAAGATGAGCCACCTTATAGTATGATTATGATTGAAATTTCAAATGATGATGAGACAGGAGAATACTATGCTTGGAAAGATATGTTTAGTGACGATATTTGGGGAGTACCCACTAGGGGGTCTTCTGGCGCACCCTATTTTAATTCAAGTAATCAGGTTTATTCAATTAATAAAGGAAGATATTTGGAGGATTCAAAATACCATTCAGAGGAACAGCTATTTACAATATCTGAAAAATTAACCGAAGATAAATTTTTTGTCAACCCAAATTATAATCCTAATAGCTCTAATAATCCTCTAGAATACTATCCATTGGCTTTTTATTTAAGGGATTTTGAGGATAATGAGCTTGAGCTAGACGGTTGCTACCCCTGCGCTGCAGGTGTCAATGGTTTACCTTTAAGGGAAGAGCGTAGATACCTAAAAACACTAGAAATATCAGAGGAAATTTTAGGCAATATAACACAAGATTTTGTAGCCCAAGACGAGATTCAAATTAGCTCCTTAATAAGACCAGGTGCTAGAATAAGCTTTGCAGCCGAGCAAGTGCTTTTGGGCGGTGGCACTAACTTCGAGCGAGGATCTGAGGTAGAGATAACAAGTGGTGGCAAAAACGGAATGAGCTGTGCTACGGGTTGTTATAGTATTAATATACCAACAAATCCCGAACACTTTCTATCGAATGGCTCCTGTTTTTTGAAAGAAATAAAAAATGCTGAAAATTTTACCGTACAAATCACCCTTAACGATGGCACAATTTACAATTTCCCAGAACAACCCATTCACGGTTCTACGGTAAAACTTTTTGAACTTTTAGATCTCAAACAAAATGCTTCAGCAATAAAGAACACAACAGCAACTGTAAAAGCTACATTTACGAATGATTGCGATACGCCTAAAGAAGTTACATTTCAAATCACATTTGATAACGCTCTCGAGGACAATGCCTTTCTTTCAGATTACTATCATTATAAAGAAGACCCCGCACATAGTAGCAAAATGCCAAGCATTGAAACTTATATGGCAAATAAAAAGGCACTAGCACAATGGTATCAGCCAGCTACAAGTTTTCAACCCACCACAGCCCAATATCCAGAAGATGTTGTATTTGAAATAGGAGTAGAAAAAGACATTACTTATGCAAAAGCCTCAGGCTATGAATGGAACTTTCGAGGAGGCAAGGGGTACCGCACTATAAATCCAGCCATTACTTCAGGCAATGGAGAATCGTTTTTACATAATACTCAAATAATAGGCGGTCATCAATTTGTAGAAAATGGCAGATTAAAAATGGATATTTATTATCCCAAATTAAAGCAAGGTATTACTGCCTCTCAGGCACCTGCCCTTCCGGTAATTTGCTATGTTTTTGGCGGAGGCTATGTAACGCACGATCAGCCCGAATTAGGTGATGAAATATGCAGGTGGTTTGCACAAAAAGGTTATATAGTTGCCTTTATCGACTATCGCATAGGGGCTGATTTGACTAATAAAGAAATTTCAAAACGAGCCCCTATAAGAGCTTGGCAAGATGTAAATGCTGCAGTTCAGTTTCTGCGAATGCAGGGTCAAAAGGTTGTGGGGGTTAGTGATAAATGGAAAATAGCCCCCAATAAAATATACGGAAATGGCTGGAGTGCTGGAGCTATTGCAAGCTTGCATAATCTAACTTTAAACCAAACACAATATCAAGCGGAACGAAATGATGGAAATTTTTTAGAATATACCAAGGCAGGAAAAGCTTATACTTCGTTAAATATACCCTATACCACTTACGACTTGAATGCTTACCCTACAATACCTTGTAAACCTGGCGAAACAGATTGTACAGGATCTAATGTAGATGCCCAGTTCAACGCGGTTGGAGTATTTGCTGGAGCCATTGGCAAAGCAGACTGGCTCAATAATTTGCAACGTCCTGCCATAGATATACATCATCATGATGATGAAATTGTTCTGTGGGGCGAGGGTGCACCGTTCAAAAACGTAGCACCAAAAACAAACTTTGTAGGACTTACACAAGTTCCGCCGTTGTATGGTGGTGGATATTTAAAAGAAAATTTTCCAAATAATACTCAATTTGATGTAGTAACACTAACCGAAGAATGGCAAGCTGGAGGAGAGCCTACAGATTGGTTGTCTGCAGGAAAACTTCATGCATCGATGATTAAATGGGGCGATAGGGCAGGAGTAAATCATCCTGCACGATTAGAAAATAAAGAAATGTTTTTGCTCGATGGCTTTTTTATGAATCAAGGTAGCCAAAATGCTAGTCGAACAAAAAGTATAGAAGAAACACAAATAAAGATTGATAATCCTTCTGCTATTTTTAATTTATATCCCAACCCCTCTAATGGGAAGTTTAAGCTAGATTTTTTCTTAAAAGCCCAGGGTTTAGTTCACTTTAAAATAATCAACTTAAATGGTCAGACTTTATTTGAGCAAAAAGACAAAGTATTTAAAAAAGGAAATAATTTATTCTCTTTTGATTTAGGCAATAAGTTGACCTCTGGTTTGTACTTTCTTAAAGTTGATTCAAAAGAGTTTTCAGGAACTTTAAAAATTATTATAGAATAACAAAAATATTTTAAGAAGAATTTATAATTACCTTACATAAACTATAAAGTCATAAAAATCTAAGTAATGCCTCAAAAAAGAATTAATCGGAGAAATTGAGTTTTGTTGCAATTATACAATTTTTAATAGATCTAGTTAAAAAGTTTAAACAACTGCATAACAAAAGTATAAAAAAGCTATTTTTGTGAAAAATTTATCCTATAAATTATGTTTGCAAAATTTGCCTTTGATATTTTTGAGAAAAGCATTGTTGATTATCATGTTCATGATAGTGTAGATCAGCCTATTAATAATAGTTATCCAAAAGATAAAATTGAGCATTTGTTATATGCTAAAAATTGGGTTGACACGGTTCAATGGCACTATGAAGACATTATTAGAGATCCACAAATAGACCCTGTTGCGGCTCTAGTTTTAAAAAGAAAAATAGACGCTTCTAATCAAGTTCGTACAGATATGGTAGAATACATAGACAGCTATTTTCTCCAAAAATACAGTCATGTTCAAGTAAAACAAAATGCCACCATAAATACTGAAAGTCCTGCATGGGCCATTGATAGATTATCTATTTTAGCTCTTAAAATTTATCACATGACTGAAGAGGCAACACGCCAAAATGCCTCTGAAGAACACAAAACAAAATGTTTAGAAAAGTTAAACGTGCTTTTAGATCAAAAAAATGACATGTTCAGTTCTATTGACCAATTAATCATAGATATTGAAAACGGAGATAAATTCATGAAAGTTTACAAGCAAATGAAAATGTATAACGATGATGAGCTAAATCCTGTGCTATATCAAAACAAAAAATAAACTATCATAGGGTGGCAGATGCTCCGTTGAATTTAGAAGTTGTATAAAAACTCTTGATTTTGTTATTCTGAATTTATTTCACGTTCTAAATATTTTAATGTACAAATATTTAGATGAGTTAAAACGAGTTTGGCTTAATAAAACTCTAATTTTTACCCCCCCTTTGAAAAAAATTGAGGCAGCATTTCAAGAAATTAAACCAAAACAAATTGCTTGTTCCAGAAAAACACATACTTGTAATTAGGCTTTCTGCCATGGGCGATGTTGCCATGATAGTTCCTGTTTTAAGAGCATTTTCAGTGCAATATCCTAATGTAAAAGTTACGGTAGTTTCTAGACCATTTTTTAAACCTTTTTTTGATTCTATTGCTAATGTTTCTTTTTTTAGCGTCGATCTGCATAAACAACACAAAGGTTTTATAGGGCTTATTCGTTTGTTTGCAGATTTAAAAAAATTACACACAACACATCTTGCAGATTTGCATAACGTACTTAGATCTAAGATAATCCGATTTTTATTTGCCTTGTGCCAAAAAAGAGTTGCCGCTACAAACAAAGGGAGAGCCGAAAAAAAAACACTCACCCGGTTACAAAACAAAAATATTGCCCCTTTAAAATCCATGATACAGCGTCATGCAGAAGTGTTTGAGAATCTCGGGTTTCCTTTAGATTTAAAAAATCCTGAGTTTCCCAATAAAGCATCATTATCTTCAGAAACTTTATTGAAATTAAATGAAAACCTGAGTTTTTTTGAACATAAACTTATTGGCATTGCCCCATTTGCTCAATATAAAACAAAGGTTTATCCTTTAGATTTAATGCAACAGCTTATAAATGAATTAGTAAAAAATTCCCTTTATAAGATTATTTTGTTTGGAGGCGGAAAACAAGAAATTGACCAATTGAACCAACTGCAACAAAATCATAAAAACGTTGTTGTTGCCGCAGGAAAATTATCTCTTGAAGAAGAATTGCAACTCATTTCAAACTTAAATATAATGCTTTCCATGGATTCTGCAAATGCACATATTGCCGCTATGCAAGGCATTAATGTTATTACACTATGGGGAGCCACACACCCTTTTGCAGGTTTTACTCCCTTTAATCAACCTTTAGAAAATTGTTTGGTGTCAAATAGGAATCAATATCCTTTTTTGCCCACATCTGTATATGGAAACAAACACGTAAAAGGCTATGAAATCGCCATGCGAACTATTGAAGTTGAAAAAATTATAAACCGCATTCGATCAATACTCAAATAGCTTCAAATAATTTTCCAGGTAAAGGTCTGACTACTCCTTTTAACTCCATATTTAACAAGATTGATGAGATTTTAAAAACCGGAAAATTACAGGCTAAAGCTATGATGTCCATTTCCTCTTTACCCGTTTTTATTAAATAATCATAAACTTGCTGTTCCTCATCGTCAAGTGAAACAAAGAGTTGTTTTTGAATGGGTTTTGATTTTTTGTTGGTTTCTAACTCCCAGTTGAGCAAGTAAACCATATCGGCGGCACTTGTGAGCAAATGGGCTCTTTGTGTTTTAATTAAATTATTACATCCTTGACTCAGCTTGTCTGTGGCTCTGCCTGGCACCGCAAAAACATCTCTATGGTAGTCATTTGCAACCATGGCAGTTATGAGCGACCCCCCTTTTTCTGCACTTTCAATAACAACTGTGGCTTCACTAATTCCAGCTACAATACGATTGCGTTTTACAAAATTTTCTTTCTCAGGATTTGACGTACTCCAAAATTCGGTTAAAAAACCACCTTTCTCCTCCATTTTAGCAACATATTTTTTGTGTACTTTAGGGTAAATTTGATTTAGTCCGTGAGCTAAAACTCCTATGGTTTGTAATCCTAAATCCATGGCGGTTTGATGTGCTACAATATCCACTCCATAGGCAAAACCACTCACAATTATAGGGTTTAATGGTGCTAAATCTTCTAGTAGTTTTTTACAAAATTCTGTTCCATAACTGGTAATTTGACGCGTACCTACAATGCTGATGATTTTTTTAGTGGATAAATCTATTGCTCCAGATTGGAACAATATTAACGGAGCATCAAAACAGTGTTTTAATCGTTCTGGATATAGAGAATCTTGATAATAAAGCATTTTAATATCCTCTTTTTCAATAAATTGTAACTCGGCGGTTGCTTTTTCAAAAACAGATTTGTTTTTAAGATTTTTAACTAACACAGCCCCTACGCCATCAATTTTTTGAAGCAAGGCACTTTTTTCTTTAAAAATGTTTTCGGCACTCCCACACTGACTAATCAGTTTCTTTGCCATTACATCTCCAATTCCTTCAACTTGCAGTAAGGACAAGGCATAAAATAATTCGGTTTGGCTCATATAAATAAATTGACTTCAAAAGTAAAAAAATAATTGTGTTGTAAGATTTTGTTTGTAAACATTTTGTAAAATAGTTATTCCATTGTTAATAAATTTTCTAATCCAAATTTTGCTTTCACAACATAATTTTTTTTCTTTGTAGATATGAATGTCAGTTACCACATATCGTCATTATTATATCGTTATCAATGTGTTACGGTTCCAGGTTTTGGAGCTTTTTTAACACAGATACAGTCTGCACAGCTTTTAGGTAGTGCCGTTACGTTTTGTCCGCCCACAAAAGTAGTTTCTTTTAATGCAAACATAAAAAATAACGATGGTTTATTAGCTAATCATATTTCATTACAAGAAAAAATTAGTTATGATGATGCGGTAGCATTACTTTCAAAAGAAGTAGATACTTGGGTGACAAAACTTCAAAATAGAGAAACTTTATCTTTTGAAAACATTGGAATCTTAAAACTTTCTAACGAATCTTCATGGTTTTTTGAACCTGTTAATACTACAAATTATTTGACTAGCTCTTTTGGGTTTAATAGTTTTATTTCACCTTCAATAAAAAGAGAAGAATTTAAAAAGCAAGTAGAAGAATTAGAAGAGAATGTGCCAATAGTATTTACACTAGAAAACAAAAAAAATTACTCTTATTTAAAATATGCCGCTGCAGCTCTATTGTTTTTTGGATTAACGGGTACTATTAGCTATAGATATTATAATGATGTGCTAGCAGCTCAAAAAACATTTCTTGTAGAAAAAGCCGTGCAACAAAAAAGTCAAAATAAAATTCAGCAAGCCACTTTTTTTATAGATGTTCCTGCGTCATCAGTTTATACACCAATCAAAGAAACCCCTGAAAAAGTTACAATGTATCATGTGGTGGCGGGAGTTTTTAGTAATCAAAAAAATGCACAGAATGCCTATGCGGATTTGATTGTTAAAGGTTTTAAAGCACAACTTGGAGAAAAAAACCAGAACAATATGTATCCCGTTTTTTTTCAAAGTTTTTCTGATTATAATGAAGCTAAATTATTTTTGTCAAATTTAAGAAACACAACAAACAGTCAGGCGTGGCTACTCATAGACTAAAAGATTTAGTTTTTAGATTTTCTATAGCTAAGGTTAGTAGGGTTTTTTGCTATATCTTTTGTTCTGCAAAAGCTTTGCAAAAAGGCCCCACTTCGCATTCCTAGACACGTTTTGTATTAAACATCAAAAATAAGTTTTATAACCTTTTAGCATAATTCTGCAACATTGCCTAAACTTATAGAATTAAAGTAAATACCTCTAAAATTAAAATTCACCATTGTTTTTTTAGAAGCTATTTTTAGCTATCTCCTCTATCTTTTATTTGTGGCTTAATTACACAAGCAAAAGGATGTTGTTCTATCTGGGCTAAACTAAACCGCTAAGACAGTGTTTTTAAAACATTTAACTCCAAAATACAACTTATAGAAACAGCACTTTATTTTTTTAATAAATCTCTAATTTCAGCTAATAATTCTTCTTGTGTGGGTGCTGCAGGTGTTGCTGGTACTGGTGCTTCTTTCTTTTTCATACGGTTTATTCCTTTTACCATGATAAAAATAACAAAAGCAATCACTAAAAAGCTAATAACTGCTGCTAAAAATTTACCATATAAAATACCTCCATCGGTTTTTAATTCGGCTAAATTTTCTACTTCAGCAGCTTTTAAAGCTGGGTTTAATAAAGCGGGTGTTATTACATCTGAAACTAATGAGTTTACAATGGCACCAAAAGCCGCTCCAATGATAACACCAACAGCTAAATCCATAGCATTCCCTTTTGCAATAAAATCTTTAAATTCTGAAATCATCCCCATAATAATAATTTTTAATGTTAGTATTGTTTTAAAAACGAATATACAATTTTTATGTATAATCTTTAGCTTTTATAAAAAATTCGTTTTACTCGTTGCGAAATTCCAGTTAAAATCTCATAAGGTATTGTACCTATAACATTTGCCATTTCAGTAATTTTTGGGTTAATACCAAAAATAATAACTTCATCTCCTGTTTTGCAAGTAATGTTTGTTACATCTACCATCATCATGTCCATACAAATAGAGCCTAAAATTGTAGCTTTTTGACTGTTGATGATTACAAAACCTTTTTCATTTCCCCAAGCTCTTCTAATTCCGTCCGCATAACCTATAGGAATAGTGGCAACTCTTATGTTTTTTGTTACTAAAAACTTTCTACTATAACCAATGCTTTCTTGAGGTGCTACATCTCTAATTTGTGAAATAATAGTTTTTAAAGTACTCACGTTTTCAAGCACTTGACATTCTTGTTCTGAATTTCCAATACCATATAAACCAATACCTAGCCGCACCATTTCCATTTGCCTTTCAGAATAATTAAATATCCCTGAGGTGTTTAAAATATGTCTTATGGGTTGCATAGAAAGCACTTTATTTATCTGGACAAACATGGCATTAAAACGTTCAAATTGCAACTGGGTAAAATTGTCAAAATCTTTGTTGTCACTTGCTGCTAAATGCGAAAAAACACTCACTACTCTAACAAAATTATTGTTATTTAAAATTCCACATAATTCAGAAATTTGGTGTGTTTCAAATCCTAAGCGGTGCATGCCTGTGTCTAGTTTTATATGAACGGGATACTGCGAAATGTTTTGCTGCTGGGCAATTTTTAAAAACGCTTGTAAACCCATAATTGAAAAAATTTCAGGCTCTAAATGGTACGCTATCATGGCTCTAAAACTACTGTTTTCTGGATTTAGCACCATAATAGGGGTTGTAATTCCGGCTTTTCTTAGTTCAATGCCTTCATCTGCAAAAGCCACACCCAAATAATTTACTTTGTGATGTTCTAAAAGTTTTGCAATTTCAAAGCCGCCATTTCCATAACCAAAAGCTTTTACCATAACCATAATTTTTGTTTCTGGTTTCAATTTAGATTTATAAAAATTGAGGTTATGGCTAATGGCATCAAGATTAATTTCTAAAATAGTTTCATGATTTTTTTCTTCTAACAAAACCACAATTTCATTAAAATTAAAACCACGGGCACCTTTTACTAATAGAGTTTCATTCTGAAATGATTGCGTGTTGAATTGCTTTAAAAATTCTTGCGTAGTGGTAAACGAAATTACGTTAGGCAAATCGTTTAGATGTTTTGCAATGGTGCTGCCAATAGTAATGATTCGGTCTATATTATGCTGGCAAAGCAGTTGTTTTACCTGAGTATAAAGAGATTCAATACTAATGCCGCTGGTAAAAACATCAGAAAGAATAATTGTTTTTTTAAGATGTAAATTTTGTTGTTCTAAGAAGTTTAAAGCAATTTTGAGAGAAGGGTAATCTACCGAGTAGCTGTCATCTATAATCAAACAGTTATTGATGCCTTTTTTTGCCTGAAGACGCAGTTCCACTGGATATAAATCAGCCACTTTGTTTTGTATTAATGCAATTTCTGTACCTATAAAAAGCATAAAATTGACACATGTAATTACGTTTTCAATAGAATTATCATCAAAAAAAGGAATATTTATGCTAAAAGTTGTTTGTTTGTTTTTAAAAGTGAGTTCAGTTTTGTTGTTATTCCTGTTTTTTGAAACAAAAAGAGTAGCCGTTTCATCTATAAAACTCCACGTATGCTTTTTACAATTAACAGGAAGCAGATCTTCTATTTTTTGATTTTTATGTAAGAAAACGTCTGAGCAATTTTTAAAAAGTTTAATTTTTTCTTTTATTTTTTGTTCTCTATTTAAAAAACCTTCGTCATGAGCCGTTCCAATATTGGTTAAAATTCCATATTTTGGTTGAATAATCTCTTCAAGATGTTCCATTTCATTGGGCAACGAAATTCCAGCTTCAAAAATACCAAAATCAAAATTACCTTCAACTCCCAATATAGACAAAGGCACACCCACTTGTGAGTTATAACTTTTTGGATTTCTAATAATTGAATACTTATAACTCAGTAAAAAGTTTAGCCATTCTTTTACGATAGTTTTTCCATTGCTTCCTGTTATTCCTATAAATGAAAAATGAAACTGTTTTCTGTGTGCAATGGCTATTTTTTGGAGGGCTTTGAGTGAATTTTCAACCACTAAAAAACTTGCTTTTTTTACTAAATGCTCAGGAATATATTCTACTACAAAGTAACAAACTCCTTTTTTAATTAAATCTTCTAAGTATAAGTGAGCATCGTGATTTTGACCTTTTATAGCAAAAAACAATGTACTTTTAGAATTTTGAAGCGAACGACTGTCTATGGAAACGGAGTCAATAGAAGCATTTTTATTTTTGCCTACAAACTGAGCATTAATAATTGAGATGATATTTGTTATGAAGAAAGTCACTATTTATCTTTTATTTTAATACACAACAAATTATAAAAGCTAACAAAAAAGGTTAATTCTTTTTTTGAAGTGCTATTGCTAATTTATCACTTTTTTTAATTCCATTTTTCGGCTTTAATAGTATTTCACTAATCTCATTTTTCATTGGTGCTCAGTGATATGCTTTGCAATTGTTTTTTAGCTTTCATTACAAAGTCTAATGCGTATTTGGGTTTAAAGAACTTTTTTGATTTTTGCAAAAGTAAATATAATCAATTTTTAGTTTTGAAGCCAAGTCTGAAATTATTATTTGTTTCTCAAGGCTAGTAACGAATATTCGTACTGACTGATAATAAACAACTTACATTCTCAAAGATTTATTTTCACTATCATTCTTTTTCACTTTATGTTTTTTACTGGCTGTCATTAGATGGATATGGTTTGTAAATCTTTAAAAATTAAATTGTTATACATAAAAAAAGTCGCTAAAATAGCGACTTTATTATGTAAGCTCCCCCTCTTGGGCTCGAACCAAGGACCCTCTGATTAACAGTCAGATGCTCTAACCAACTGAGCTAAGGAGGAAGATGTTATATCTTTTAAGCGGTTGCAAAGATAGAACGAATTTTATTTTTTGCAAATAAAAATGAATAAAATTTCAAAAA
>DAINSR010000029.1:0-13553 GCA_036741255.1 Flavobacterium sp. | reverse complement strand
TCAAAAATATTAGTTTCAAAGTTATAGTTTGGAAATTGATTTTGTTTTAGCACCCATTCGCTCTTTAAATGCATGGCCAAGTTGTGCCAAGATTTGTTTTTATATTGAATTTTATGGCTAATCACAAACGGAGGCATGTCTATAAGAAATTTATTAGTGCTTAAATTTTGTCCGTTTACAAAAGCCAGGCTCAACTCGTGATTAAAACTATTTGACAAATGCCAGTTTGTATGGACATCAAAACCCATTAACAAAGCCTCAGTTTGTTTATAATCCCACACTGGGAAGGCTCCTCTAATAGTGGTTTCAAAACCTGTGGGTTGTAAATACATAAAATTAGAAATTCTATTGATAAAGGGATTTATTTGAACATAAAACGATTGCCACTCTTTTATAAAAGTTGCATTAACTTTAAAGGCTTGTTCTCTTTTTAAATTAAGATTACCCAGCTCTATCTGACCCGTTGAGTGATGCAACCCATCACTAAATAATTCAGACACATTTGGATTTCTGGAAGCCAAGCTAAGCTGAATTAATCCTTCCATCTCATGATGAAACTGTTTTTTTAAACCCACATTTGCTGTAACATTATGATAGTTAAAACGAGGTTTTGTTAGCCATTGATTACCTTCTTCTGCTATTATAAACTTAGAAAAAAGGCTGTCATAGCCACGTTCTAACCATCTGGATTTTAAGTAGAATTTAGTGGCTTCAATAAACGAAAAATCATACCTAACTCCAGCTTCTAATGTGGTTGCGTTGTCTAATTTATAAATTGCAATGCCATATAAACCTGCGTCTAACTTTTCAAAACTGGGTATTAAAGGTCGCACTCCAGTTTCTGGATTTGCAAAATTATTTTGATACCCAACAGTAAAGCCCGATTTTAAGTTCCAATTGTTTATAGTGGACTTATAATCTGTTATAAAAGTGTGTGACGTTAATCGCAAATCTAGGGCAGCTTTATTTTTATTGGCACTACTTCTTCTTATATCAAATTCTAAACGGTTGTTGTATTGAAACGCATATTGAAAATCAATGGAAGTGTTGTTACTAAGCCATCTTTGAAAATTAATTTTCGCTAAATGGTGTTGCACTTCTTGCTTAGGAGCATTTATTTGATATGTAAAAGGCTCTATAACATTAGGTTGAAAATTAGTAATAGATTGATACAAATCGGTTACATTTCCAATGTGTGAGGCCTTAATGATTCCTGTTTGGGTATTGTAAAAACTATAAAAAGCATTGAAATTATATTTTTCTGTGGCAAAACGAATGCCTCCAGAAAAATTTTGCGCTCTATTGCCTGAGTTAGACAACGTGTAACGAGGAGTTTCTCTATCACCCATATACTTTAAAGTTCCTAAAATACTCCAACTCCAGCCCTCTCTAGCTCCTTTTTCAATACTGCTGCTAATACTACCTCCTCTTCCGTTTGAAGCACCGTTACTGATTATTTTTCCGGTTAAAGTGTCTTTTTTAATAAAATTAGGTTCAATGACTACAATGCCACCAATAGCATCACCACCATACTGCAGTGCCGATGCTCCTTTGATAACACTGATTTTCCCTGCTGCGTTAATATCAAAACTCGGAGAATGTTCTGAACCCCATTGCTGGTCTTCAAGCCTTACATTATTGCTAATTATTGGAACTCTACTGCTGTGCAAACCATTTATTATGGGTTTTACAATAGCGCTTCCTGCTTTTAAAATAGAAACCCCAGACAATTCTTTGAGTGCATCACCTAATGTTTGATTGCTATATACCTCAATAGTCTCACTCTTAATCACTTGCACGTTTGCTGTTTCTGATATTACTTTTGTTCCTTGCCTCAAAATCACATCAGAAAGTTTGGTAACATCTGGTTGCAATTGTCTGTCAATAACAAGGTTTGACTCAGTAATAATATCTTCCTCTAAAGCAACGTATCCAATATAAGAAATATACAATTTCTGCTTCCCATTTGGAACATCAGTGAGTACAAATTTCCCATTGGCATTTGTAGCTGTGGTTTTATGTGCAATGTGAACATGAGCATTTTGCAATGGTTGGCCGTTTTTGTTATAAACAGTACCCGTTATGGTAACTTGATTGTAGCCAAAGAAAGAAACCATAAAAAATACTGCAATCAATAAAAATCGCATTTTCTTTACGTTTAAATAATAATAATACAACACATCATTATTGTTGATAATGATAGCTTGATAATTTTTTTGAAAATCTGCAACCGCTGTTATTGCATTTTAATGATAAAGTAATACCACATACAATTTTAAAATAAATTATATCGACTTGCTTTTAAATGAAAATCGTTTTAACTTACTTGATATGCTATTGAATGCAGCTAACAAAACGAATACAATTATTTAAACTAATGCTGGTGGACCCCTTAAAAACAGGGTGGTTATTGAGAACGAAATAAGTATTTCCTTTGTTATAAATTGATAAGGAATTTCGTTTTGTGTTGAAATATGTTGAAAATAATAAATCTGTGGCGATACAAAGGAGGCAAATTTAAAATCACAAACTAAACAATCATTAGTTTCTAAAAAATGTGTTTTATTTGATTTGTTAGAATCATCTGTATTGTTTGAAACTGAGTATTTTGATTGATGATTATCTGAAAAAGTGTGTAAAAATTGATAGCATGTGGCAAATAATACCACAAACATCAAAAAAAGGTTTATAAATACCAGTTTCTTTTTCATAGGGCAAATATACTTTTTTTTTACTACAGGACAATAAAATCATAAATATTGATATTGAATACATTAACATTTGATATAACTACCCTAGATAGATATTCTAAACCGTATTAAAAATACTTATTTCTCTAGTTCCACTTTTCTTCATTTTGATTTTTTTGAAATTAGCATCAATAAAATCGCCTAGTTTATAACACCATACAAATGCTATAATTACCAAATAAGATAATAAGCTATCCATTTTTACAAAACGAGGTTCTACGTTTTGAGAAAAACAAATTGAACTTATCCAAATTGCTACTAATAAAAACTTTTTCATAATATTTTGGGTTTAATGTTGCGAATCTGCTTTAATAAATTTTAAAAACCTAGTTATTAACTTGACGCCAATATAATAATAAAAAATATTTTTAATTAATTCAATTATAAATACTTGTAAATAAATAAAATTACAATCTAATTCCGTCTGGTTAATATGTTACTATCCGACAAAAAAAGAGGTTCAACATTTTAAATTGTAAAAGTTTAAAACAAAAAAATTAAAAAAAGCACAAAATATTATATCTTTGACTTTAGGTTACTTTTAAATATTAATTGCATTTTTGTTTTAAAAGAAATCAAAATTAAAAACCTTTATTTACAATTTTACCAATGGTTAGTGGTAAATTGTTTAATATTCTATGAAATTTACATTAGAAAATATTTAGAATTGCAATTAAAATTGTTTATGTGTTTGTTATTATATAAGGGGCATTGAACATTTATAAAATGTATATATTGAAAAACAAATGTAATATTTAATAAGCAATACTATATCTGACGACAAAAATTATAATTTACATTTATGAATTTAAAAAAACAATTTTTATTAATAGTCTTTATAACACAATTTTCTTTTTCGCAAGAGGGAATAGCGGTTTATTCAGATTATCTGTCAGATAATTATTACTTGTTGCATCCCTCCATGGCGGGTATTGCAGATTGTGCAAAATTAAGATTAACAGGGCGTCAGCAGTGGTTTGGTCAGGACGATGCACCTGCCTTACAAACGCTTAGTTTTAATACTTCACTTGGCGAAGATTCTCGTTCAGGAATTGGAGCTATTTTTTTTAATGATAGAAATGGTTATCACTCACAAACAGGAGCTAAATTAACGTATGCTCATCATCTTAGATTTTCAAGAAGTAAGTTAGACTTGAATCAGCTCTCTTTTGGGATAAATGCTGCGTTAATACAAAGTAATCTTGATGAAACTTCATTTACAAGAGGCTATTATTACCCAGATCCTATTGTTTCTGGAACAATGATTCAAAAAGATTCTTATTTTAATGTAGATTTAGGGGCGTCATACTTTTTTTTAGATTTCTATACTCATTTTACTGTAAAAAATGTAATAGCTAATAAAAGAGAACTTTATACAGATATTGAAACAGACAATTTAAGAAAATATTTGTGGAGTTTTGGATATGTTTTCAGTTTAGACAATAATGGTTTATTACTAGAGCCTTCAACTATGTTTCAGTTTATAGATGTAACAAAAGAAAAGACTGTTGATATAAATTTGAAAGTCTATAAAAATTTAGAATTTGGAAGAGTGTGGGGCGGAGTTTCTTATAGACAAAGTTTTGACGGTAAAGTATTTGATCCAAATGACGCCGTTGGTCCGCAAAAATTACAATATATTACACCTATTGTAGGGTTAAACTATCAAAAATTCATGGTTGCTTATACTTACTCTTATTTATCGGGGAATGTCAAATTTGACAACGGTGGTTTTCATCAAATTACGCTGGGGATTGATTTATTTTGTAAAGATTCTAAATACGATTGTAACTGTCCGGCGGTAAACTGATTTTGTGTATAATTCTGAATTTTAGGGTTGTTTTAAAACGGTATTTTTTAGCCCTGATGGAAGTGAAAAGCCCGTAAAAGCATGGCTGTATTATTTTGTTTGCTTTTTGTGCCGATTGTAATGAGCCACAAAAAAGCGTTACAAAATAACAGGCAGGCTTGCGGACTTGTAACGAACAGCAGGAAAGGCTTCAGAAAAAAAATAGATAATAATGATATTAAAAACGATTCATAATAAAACACCTCATATTCCGGAGGATTGTTTTGTGGCAGAAAACGCTACAATTGTGGGCGATGTAACACTGGGAGCGGCTTGTAGTATTTGGTTTAATGCGGTTATTAGAGGTGATGTTCATTTTATAAAAATAGGTAATAAAGTAAATGTGCAAGACGGTGCTATTATTCATTGTACATATCAAAAGCATCCCACAGTTATTGGGGATAATGTTTCTATAGGTCATCATGCCATAGTACATGGGTGTACTATAAAAGACAATGTTTTGATAGGTATGGGTGCTATTGTGATGGATAATTGTGTGGTAGAGAGTAATTCTATTATTGCTGCTGGTGCGGTTGTAGTGCAAAACACAGTAGTAGAGTCTGGGTGTATTTATGCGGGTATTCCGGCTAAAAAAGTAAAAGACATAAATGCTAGTAACTTTGCTGGTGAAATTGAACGCATTTCAAATAACTATGTAATGTATGCTAGTTGGTATAAAGAAGATGATTTTTAAAAATCGCTTGTAATAATTGTTGCTGTTTTTTTTAAAACATTTTTTAATACATTAGCATTTGAGTTAGTATAAAAAATAGTACTAACTTTTTTATTTTCTAGTCTTAGTAAATTTAACTGTTGCAGTACATTTTTTGTTTGTTTAGCAACAGCTTCTCCAGAGTCTATTATTTGAATGTGTGGAGGTATTATTTTTTTTATTTGTGGAATAAGATAAGGATAATGACTGCACCCCAGCACTAAATAGTCAATATTGCTTTCTATCATGGGGTTGAGGTATTTTTTTAAAAGAGAAGTCATTTGAGAAGATTCCATTTCTCCGTTTTCTATAAGCTGAACTAGCCCATGTCCTATTTGTTCTATTATTTTTACGTTTGTAAAAGATGCGGCGGTTTTATAAAAAAGTTCGCTTGTGAGTGTTCCCTTTGTGGCTAAAACACCTATAGTTTGAGTTTTTGTATTAATTGCAGCAGGTTTTATTGCGGGTTCTATACCTATAAAAGGAATCTTATAAGTGGCTCTAAGTTCTTTTATGGCATTTGTTGTTGCCGTATTGCAAGCTACTACTATGAGTTTACAATTTTTATGGAGTAAAAATTCAGTGTTTTTTTTACTCAGGTAAATTATTTCTTCTTTTGTTTTTAATCCATAAGGGGCGTTATTGCTGTCTGCTAGATAGATAGTGTCTTCTAAAGGTATGAGTTGGTTTATTTCTCTCCAGATAGATGTTCCTCCAATACCAGAATCAAAAAGGCCTATAGGATTGTTTATGTTCATATATCAAAAATAAAAAAAACTACATTAAGATTTTCAAAATGTAGTTTTTAATTGTGTTGAAGTGTAATTTATTTAGAAACCAAGTTCTTTTTTCACATCGGCTAATAAATTAGGCCCATCTGCTAGCATAACACCGGAACCAGTTGTAGAGTCTAACACATAATTGATACCTTTTGCACGAGCCACTTTTTGTACTGCAGCGGTTGCTTTTTCCATAATTGGTTTTACAATATCCATTTCTTTTTGTTGTAATTCTTTAGCTGCTTTTTCTCTGTATTCTTGAATGCGACTACCCATATCTTGCATTTCTTTAGCTCTTGTTTCGTTAATAGCTTCTGTGGTAGTTTCTGCTTCTGCTTGATATTTTTTCATTTTTGTTTGATATTCACTAACCATAGTTTGGTAGTCAGTATCATAAGAAGCCTGAATTTTTTCCATTTGAGATTTTGCTGTTTTCATGGCGGGCATGTTGTTCATTAGTTCGCTCATGTCAATATGTGCTATTTTTGATTGAGCCGTTGCAATTTGTACCGTGCATAAAAATACTGTTGCAATAAAAATTGATTTTAATTGTTTCATTTTTTTTAGATTTAATTTATTTGGGTTTTTGGTTTTACTCTTCTTTGTTTTTAGCTGCCTCTCTTTCTTCTATTAATTTTTTTCTTCGTTCTTCAGCTTCCTTTTTTCGATTTTCTAGTGTTTTTTTTCGTTCTTCTAAAATTTTATTTCTTTTTTCTTCAGCAGATGCTTCTTGAGATGCTTTGTTGTCATCAACTTTTGAAGTTTTATTGTTGACCGCTTCTTTTTCTTTATTAACTTCAATTTGTGTGCCATTTTTTTTAGCTACATTTTCTTCAATAAGTTTTTGTCTTTTCTCTTCAGCTTCCTTTTTGCGGGTTTCTATTGTTTTTTTTCGTTCCTCTAAAATTTTTTTTCTTTTTTCTTCGGCAGATGCTTTACTATCAATATCTTTCACAGATTTATTATCTACTGTCTCTTTCTCTTTAGTGGATTCAATTTTTGTTCCATTTCTATTAGCTATTCTTTCGTCAATAAGTTTTTGTTTTTTTTCTTCAGCTTCTTTTTTACGAGCTTCATACGCTGCTTTTCTATCTTCGGCTAATTTTTTACGAGCTTCTGCTTTTGCTTCTGAAGCTTTTTGGCGTTCCATTAGTTCTGGATTTTCGTCTTTTAGGTCTTCTAAAGCATCTTTTTCGGCTTGTTCTTTTTGTTGTTTGGTGGTGAGTTGTTCTTTTTTTTCTGCACGCAATAACTGTCTTACTACTCTGTCGCTTATATCAAATCTGGCGGTGGCAAAAAGCATAGATTTATCCGAAGATTTATCATAAATAAAATCATATTTATTTTGTTCTGCAATGTCTTGAACTATGTTAAAAACTTGGTCTTGAACGGGCTGAATTAGAACTAGTTTTTGCGACATTAAATCGCCTTTAGGGCCAAATCTAGCTTGCTGGTACAGTATTAATTCTTTTTCTTGAAAGCTAATTTCTTCTTCACGCTCTTCAATTAATTCTTTTGTTAAAAGAGGTTTTTCAATTTTTAAATTTTCTTTTAATTTTGCTATGGCGTTTTTTCTTAATTCAACTTCTTCTTTCCATTTTTGTGCTTTAAGTTCTAATTGATTTTTTGCCTCTGTATAATTGGGTACTTTTTCTAAAATATATTCCATATCAATAAAACCAATTTTTACGCCTCTTGTTTGAGAAAAAGTAAAATTAGTGTGGCAAAGTATAATTAGTATCAGTATTTTTTTTGCGGTCATGGTTATTATTACTTTTTATTGATATTTATTCTTTGTTTATTATAGAGGCTTACTAATTTTCAATTTTAGAATCACAATTCTCATTAAATTTATCAAATCAAATATATTTATAATTTGTGTAATAACGAAAAAAATGGCAATTAATTATATTTTTAAAATTGCTGACCAATGATAAAGTGTGTTTGCCATCCGCTTTTTTGAATTTGACCAGGAACAGGGTCAAAACCATTTGCAAAATCAATTCCAAGAAGACCAAATGCGGGCATAAAAACCCTAAGACCAAATCCTGCAGATCTTTGTAGGTTAAAAGGGTTGTATGTTTTAAATTCATTAAATGCGGCTCCTGCTTCTAAAAATGAGATTGCATAGATTGATGCACTTGGTTTTAAAGTTATGGGGTATCTTAATTCTAATGAAAATTTGTTATAGATTGTACCACCATCAACAGATGACAATGAGTTGTTTGGGTATCCGCGCAGTTGAATATTTTCTCGACCGTCTAATTGAAAGTTAGCAAGTCCGTCTCCTCCTAAATAAAAACGTTCAAAGGGCACAAGTCCTCTAGCTTGATTATAGGCTCCCATGAATCCAAATTCACCTAATGACCGCAATACAAACTTGCCAATTAATTTAGTGTACCAATCGGCTCTAAATTTGATTTTATAATACTCTAGCCATTTGAATCGTTCTTGATCGTATTTAGAGGTGTCTAAAACAGCATCTTTGGGGTCTGATACATAAAATATTGACTGGATGTTTCCACTGGCATCTAAATTTGCTCCAATATAATCACCCTCTCGTGGGATTCTTCCATCTGTAGTGGGAACAACCGTATAAGGAAGTTGTGTATTATAAGTTTGTTTATATTCAGAATCATCTTTTAGGTTTTTATAATCAACCCCGTTAAACATAGAATAAGGAGGCGTAAACTTTGCCGTGATACTAAATTCAGATCCATAAGTAGGAAAAACCGGATTTAAACCCTTACTGTTTCTTGATAATCCTACGGTGTATGCAAAATTTTGTGAAGCTCCATTCCCAAAAGTAAATAGACCTGTATTATAATTATCTAATTTATAATACTGATAAGACAATGATTGAGATAGCGTAAAATAGTCATCGGGTACATTTAATCTTTTTGCAATCCCTAGCGAAAGTGACGTTATTGTAAAACTTTTAGATTTATCAACATTTCTGGAACTATAATCAAATAAAAACTGCTTACTTCTAGAGAGTGATGTTGAAAAACTAACAGGTTTTTTTCCGCCAAACCATGGTTCTTGAAAGCTTAAACTATAGGTTCTAAAAAACTGACTCGCCTGAAGATTTAGAGATAATTTTTGTCCGTCGCCCATGGGTAAAGGTTTGTAGGCTTCTTTATTGAAGATGTTTCGCATGGAAAAATTATTGAATGATAGTCCAAGTGTTCCAATAAATCCGCCACCGCCATATCCTCCTTGGAGTTGAACTTGACTTGCCCCTTTTTCTACCACATTATATTCAATATCAACCGTTCCTGCTGCCGCATCAACATTTTTAAATTTTGGGTCAATTGCTTCTGGATCAAAGAACCCTAGCTGACCTATCTCTCTAATAGACCTAATTAAAACGTCTTTGCTATATTTTCTCCCTGGTTTTGTTAATAATTCTCGATAAACTACATGGTCATTTGTTTTATCGTTACCCACAACGCTGATTTTGTTAAAATAAGCCAAAGGTCCTTCGTTTATTCTAATTTCAAAATCAATAGTATCATTTTCTGTTTTTACCTCTACAGTATTGATTGACGAAAATAAATAGCCGTTGTTTTGATAAAGATTTGTTACATCATCAGCATCTGGATTTGTATCTGCTATTCTCTTTTGTAGTAAAACACCGTTGTAAATATCACCTCTATTGATTCCTGTTATTTTTTTTAATTGCTCTTCTGTATATATTGTATTTCCAAGAAAACGAATATCACCAAAATAGTATTTTCTACCCTCATCTACTGCTATATCAATAGTAATTTTATTGATTTTAGGATTATATACAACCGTGTCTTTAACCACGCGTGCATCTCTATATCCTTTTTCTTTAAACGTATTAATTAAACTTGTTAAATCTTCTTGATATTTGTCTGCAATGAATTTTGAGGCTTTAAAAATTCTTATTGGGTTTTGTTTCTTGGTGTTTTTGAGAGCTTTTCTAAGTTTTTTGTCAGATAATTGATTGTTGCCATCAAAGTTAATTTCTTTGATTTTCACTTTATCGCCACGATCAATTTTAACCAGCATATCTACATTTGTATTTGTAGAATCTGGAAAAGTATTGATAATTACTTTTGTATTAAAAAATCCGTTTTTCTTGTACTTATTTTGAATGTAATTTTTTGTTGTGGTAATGAGGTTTTCATTAACAATCTTACCTTTTTTAAGGTCGTTTTCTTTGATTAATTCTTCTATTTTCCCTTTTTTAACTCCAGTAATTTTTACATCGGCTAGTTTTGGGAGTTCGTTAATGTTGAGTTCAAGATAAATACTATCATTAAATATTTTGTTCACATAAATATTAATGTCATTAAAAAAACCAAGTTTCCATAATTTTTTAATAGCAGAACTTATTTCTTCACCTGGCACAATAATGTTTTGCCCTTTTTCTAATCCGGCAAAAGTGATGATAGTTTGAGGATTGTAGTTTATTTTTCCCGTTACTTCAACATCAGCTAGAATGTAGCTTTTACCATTTTCAAATTTGGTTTCTTGTGCTGCGGTATTGAAGATGCTTAAAAATAAAAATGATATAAAGCTAAACTTTATATTGTATTTTGATAAATAATTTAATTTATAATTGTTCACTTGTTTTTCCAAATCTTCGTTCTCTTTTTTGGTAACTAATAATTGCTTCATACAAATTGTTTTCTGTAAAATCAGGCCACAGCACATCTGTAAAATAAAATTCGGCATAGGCAACTTGCCACAGTAAAAAATTACTTATTCTATGTTCACCACTTGTTCTGATTACTAAATCTACATCGGGTAAGTTGTGTGTGTAAAGATGTTCATTTATAATTGATTCATCAATAGCTGATTCAGAAATTATATTATTTTTAACTTTATTACTTATGCTTTTTACAGCCTGAACGAGTTCTTCTCTTGAGCCATAACTAAGTGCTAGTGAAAGAGTCATTCGTTTATTATTTTTTGTTTTTTCTATTACCTCTAGTAACTCTTTATTAACATTACTCGGAAGTGTGGATAAATTTCCAATGGCGTGCAGTTTAATATCATTTTTCATTAAGGTTTGTTCTTCTTTCTTCAAGGAAGAAATCAACAACTTCATTAATGTATCTACTTCAAATTTGGGTCTGTTCCAGTTTTCAGTAGAAAAAGCATACAAGGTGAGGTATGAAATTCCAAGCTTTGTAGCAGTTTCAACGGTTGTTTTTACAGATTTTGTTCCGTTTTCATGACCAAGTGTTCGCAAAAGTCCTTTTTGCTTAGCCCAACGACCGTTTCCATCCATTATAATTGCTAAATGGTGTGGAAGTTTTGTATTGTCTATTTGTTCTAAATTAGTCATCTTCAATTAATTTGGGCAAAAGCACGGATTTTCTCCAAAGGTATATGTTATCGTAGCTCCTGTAAACATATACCAATCATTACTGTTTAAATTTCCAAAACGTATATCCTTATATTTATCATTTGATGAGTTGCTGCCATCAATATTATCTGAAAAAGTATATCTGGCACCTGCTTCAATGCCAATTACTAACGCATTAGTAACACGAGCTTTAAAACCCAGTATTATGGGTATTGACACTGCTTGTTGAGGATTAAAATCTTTTTCTGTTTTAAAATCTTTTGTTTCAAAATTAGTATGCCAAAAATAGTTAATACCTGTAAAAACATAAGGGGTATATTGCATATCAAATTGATGCAAATCAAAAGAAAAGAAGTTAAACTCTATTCCAGCTGAAATTTCTTTAACACTATTTGTAAAGCTAAAGTTTCTTTTGTATCTGCTTGGCACACTACTAGAGGCATCATTTCCTTTAATTTTTCCTTGCATATATGAAAACCTAAAAGAATGTCTGACACTTTTATTCCATTTATATATAATTCCAAATGCCAACTCGTTTGGGTCAATATAGTTTGTTTTTCCCACATCACCCACATAATTAGTCCCTCCTACAAACAAACCAATTTCGTTGATTTGTGCGTTTGAAGTTTCATAAAAGTATATTAAAAATATGACTATAACTAATCTTTTCATTTTTTCAGATTGCAAATATAATAATATAGATGTGTAAACTTCATAAAGAAGTAGTTTTTTACACTTAATTGATAACGAAAAAATTAACTGAACTAATATGTTTTCTAAAAAAGTGTTTAAAAAAGATTAATTCTTTATTTTGAGGTACTTTTTTTAATTTATCACTCTTTTTATACCATTTTTAGTGTTGTTACATAAAAATTCAACAATAATCTAAGTTTGTAATTACCTAATTTAAAATAAGTTAATACTTGAGCCGTATGTACATCAGTAAATTGTTCAACGGTTTTAATTTCTATTACAACCTTATTGTTAACCAAATAAGTCAATCCTATATCCGTAATCTAATTTAACATGTTTAATCTATAATTGACATTGGATTTTGTTTAACTATATCTAATCTAGTTTTTACCAGTTCATAGCGTAAATATTCTAGGCAAGCTGCCCTCTAATAAACTAGAAACTAGTTGTTTGTGAACTTCTATGGCACCGCCAAGAATAATTTTGACAACTCATTTTCTTTTTTATAATCCATAATAAATTTGTGTTTTTTGTGTAATATCTATTACACAAAAAACACAAAGCAGTTTCACAAAGTAATCTTTAAAGATTTGTGAAAGAAAAAAAATAACACCTCAAAAAAAGAATTAACCTAATACCTGTTTTTAACCAAAATGTTTCATTTACTAATTTAACTTAAGTACTCTATTTGTTTATCACTTGAGAATATTAAATTTTAAAAGTAATAACTGGTTTTTTTGCATGGTTTACTAAATCTTCACTAATACTTCCGTTAAAAAAGTGTGCAATTCCTTTTCTGCCGTGCGTACTCATTCCTATTAAGTCTGCTTTAATGCTTTTTGCAAAATGTAAAACACCTTTTTCTACATTAACATCATTGTATATATGAGTTGAGAAAGAATTGATTTTAAAACCAGCAACAAACTTATCTAGTATTTCTTGAGATGTGTGTGTAGATTTAAAACTGTTAGGTGTATTAATCATTACTAAATGCAAATGAGAGTTAAAAGCATTTGCAAACTCAACCGCTTTAGCAAACGGTTTTCTAATTTCTTCAGAAAAATCTGAGGCAAAAACAAATTTATCAGCATTAAAATTTTCATCATCTTTTTTAATAACTAGCACAGGAACATCTGAGTTTCTTACTACTTTTTCTGTATTAGAACCTATAAACATTTCCTGAAAACCACTAGCACCATGCGAACCCATTACAATTAAATCTGCATTGTGCGTTTTGCCGTTTTTCAAAATCCCATCAAAAGCCATGTCAAATTGTATAATCTTAGAAACAGATAGACCATTTAAATAGCTTGATTCAGCTGCTTCATCTAACTTGTTTAAAGCTGCATTTTTAAACAACATCAACTCCGGAATTTCATGAGCAGTTGATATAGCATCATTCCCAGATGTGGGCAACTCTAACATA
>DAINSR010000028.1:713-14019 GCA_036741255.1 Flavobacterium sp. | reverse complement strand
TAATGGATATTTTGCTAATTAAAAACCTCATTTATAACTCAAAATCAGCTGATGAATTGTTAATTTTAGAAAAAATTGCTAGTAAAGAACACCCAAAAACGAAACTTTCCTACTTTATTGAGAGTTTGTATTTTGAAAAAACAGGCAATATTGAAAAAGCCATAAAAGCACTTGAAAAATCATATACCGCAAAAGAAATTGGCATGCTTACTAAACCTTTTGTGCTTCAAGAAATAGATCGACTTAGAAGATTATAATTTAAAATGACTAAAGTAAAAACAACTTTTTTTTGTCAAAACTGTGGCACTCCTTTTTCTAAATGGCAGGGGCAATGTCATAATTGCAAACAGTGGAATACTATTGTAGAAGAAATTATTCAAAAAGAAGAAAAAAACTCTTGGAAATCAGAAGGTAAATCTGTTACAAAAGCATCTAAACCATTATTAGTCAAGGAAATTGATTCTTCACAAGAAATAAGATTAAACACTAAAGATACAGAATTGAACCGTGTGCTGGGTGGTGGCATTGTGCCAGGATCTTTAATATTGTTAGGCGGAGAACCAGGTATAGGAAAAAGTACCCTCATGCTCCAAATTTCTTTAAAACTACCCTACAAAACGCTTTATGTTTCTGGAGAAGAAAGCCAAAAACAAATAAAAATGCGTGCCGAAAGAATTATGCCCACTAGTGATAATTGCTACATCCTTACAGAGACTAAGACCCAAAATATTTTTAGACAAATACAAGAAATTGAACCCGAAATTGTAATTATTGATTCTATTCAAACCCTCCACACAGATTATATTGAATCTACGGCAGGAAGCATTTCTCAAATACGTGAATGCACCGCAGAGTTGATAAAATTTGCAAAAGAGTCTAATGTTCCCGTACTACTGATAGGTCATATTACAAAAGACGGAACTATTGCAGGACCAAAAATTTTAGAACACATGGTTGATACTGTATTGCAATTTGAAGGCGATAGAAATCATGTGTATCGAATTTTGCGATCATTAAAAAATCGTTTTGGTTCTACTGCCGAGTTAGGGATTTATGAAATGCTAGGAAATGGCTTGCGTGAGGTTGATAATCCGTCAGAAATATTAATTTCACACAAAGACGAACAACTCTCAGGAACTGCCATAGCCTGTACACTAGAAGGCATGCGTCCGTTGATGATAGAAATTCAGTCGTTAGTGAGTTCAGCAGTTTATGGAACACCACAACGAAGCTCCACAGGATATAATGCCAAAAGATTAAACATGATTTTAGCCGTATTAGAAAAACGAGCGGGTTTTCGTTTGGGGACTAAAGATGTTTTTTTAAATGTTACGGGCGGCATTCAAGTTGATGATACAGCCATTGATTTAGCGGTTGTGGCTGCCATTTTATCTTCAAATGAAGATATTGCCATTGAAGATGGGGTTTGTTTTGCGGGCGAAGTGGGACTTTCGGGCGAAATTAGACCCGTAAACAGAATTGACCAACGCATTCAAGAAGCCGAGAAACTTGGATTTACAACCATTTTAGTATCAAAACACAATAAAATTTCTTTAAAAAACACCTCAATAAAAGTAGTTTTAGTAGCAAAAATTGAAGATGTTGTGGGTAGATTATTTGGGTAAATTTTGAAGCGGCAAGTATAATGTGTTGATGATAGATGGGGTAATCCTAAAAAATGGTTCTAACTATGGACTGAGTAAATGAAAATCAATTTTAAAAATAAAATAATGAAAAATCTACTTTTGTTTTCTGCGTTTTTTATAACAACACTGCTGTGGTGCCAAAAACCTATTTTTACATCGGCAAAAGTGAATGCTGCAACTGTTTATGTTAATGCTGCTGAGCTTTATCAATCTACAACGCTAACTATTCCAAAAGGGACTAGTGAAATTGTGATTAAAAATGTATCTGATTATTTGAATGAAAACACGGTGCAAATTGCAGCTCCTGCCACGCTGACGGTCTTGTCTGTGCAGTTTTCTCAAAATTATATTTCTGAATATCAAATAGACGAGAGTAACCCTGCTATTAAAAAAGTAAGAGATTCTATAACTTTAGTTCAAAAAGAAATTGCAAAAATTATTGTAGAAAAAGCTTCCCATTCAAAAACAATAGAATTGCTAGATAAAAATCAGGAAGTTGCTGGTGAAAACGTGGGTTTAAATGTATTAGAACTCACAAAATTAGTTGATTACTATAAAACCAAGCGTTCTGAACTTAGTAATGCCATTGCAATTTTTGAAGAAAAAGAAAGTAAACTCAATGAAAGGCTTAGTCAACTCAATTCAAAACTAGAGATTAATACTAAAAACGAAGAAAAAACATCAAAAGGGAAACTTATTCTTCAAGTAATGAATGAAGTGGCAGGGGCAGTAAAATTAGATATAAACTACATTACTTATAACGCTTCATGGCAGCCTTTTTATGATTTGCGTGCTGAAAACATTTCAAGCCCCATTAATATGATGTACAAAGCACGGGTAACTCAAAACACGGGCATCGACTGGAAAAATGTGAAATTAACCCTATCAAGCGGTAATCCTAATCAAAATAATATAGCTCCTTCATTACAACCTTGGTTTTTGAGGTATCAGCCTGATAAAAATCTAAATGAAGTTGTTGTAATGGGCTATAGTAAGAGAAATGCTCCATTAAAAAGAAGCAGTGCTAGAGATGAAATTACTTCAGATAATCAAGCAGATTTAGAAGTTATGGATGAGGCATCTATGTCAAGATATACAACCATCAACGAAAACCAATTGAACGTTACTTTTGACATTGACATTCCGTATGATATTTTGTCAAATGGAAAAGGACATAGTGTGTCTTTAAAAGAAATTAAACTTCCGGCAACATACAAGTATTATGCTGCTCCACGAGTAGATAAAGAAGCGTTTTTACTGGCTCATATTAATGATTATTCAAAATTTAATCTATTGCCAGGTGATGCTAATATTATTTTTGAAGGCATGTATGTGGGTAAAACAAATATAAATCCAAATCAAACAGCAGATACCTTGAGTTTGTCTATGGGTAGAGATAAAAAAATTTCTATTAAACGAGAAAAAATTGCCGATAAATCAGGAACCAAATTTTTGTCATCTTACAAAGAGCAAACATTTACATTTGACACAACCGTTAGAAACAACAAAAAAGAAACTGCTGAATTACTTTTAAAAGATCAATATCCACTTAGCACAGATAAAGATATGACCGTTGAGGTTTTAGAAAAAAGCAATGCAAAGGTAAATGAAGAAACTGGGGTTTTGTCATGGGATTTGAAACTAGCCCCTAACGAGAGTAAGAAAATAAGGCTGAGTTATAAAGTGAAATATCCAAAAGATAAAGATATTAGTAATTTTTAGGCTATTGTAGATATAATACTATTACCATTTTAAGAACACCTCAATGCCGATATTTAAAAATTTTAAATTTGTTGTATAAAGATATTTGAATGAATTTAGCCATAAAACAAAACACAAAAAATAAATTTGGACAATACTTTACACCAGAAGTTGTTGCTAACTTTATGATTGAAATGGGCGATATTTCTCAAAAATCAAAAATCTTAGAACCATCTTGTGGAGAAGGGGTTTTTTTAGCATTATTACAAAAAAAAGGATTTAAAAATTTAACCGCATTTGAAATAGACAAAGAGTTAGCACACGAATTTGATTGTGTAGTTTTGTATCAGCAAAAATTGACGAAAAATTTGATTTAATTATTGGTAATCCGCCTTATATCCGTTGGAAAAATCTTGAATATGAACTAAAACAAGAACTTTCAAATAATCCAATTTGGAATAAATATTTTAACTCACTCTGCGACTATCTCTATATTTTTATTCTAAAATCTATTGAGTTACTCAACGATAACGGACAACTTATTTTTATTTGCCCTGAATATTGGATGAATACGACTCATTCAATTTCATTGAGAAATTATATGGTGCAAAATGGTTATTTTGAAGAAATATATCACTTCAACGAAACACCAATTTTTGACAAAGTAACCGTTTCAATTATAATATTTAAGTTTGTAAAAAGTAAAGAAACGAAAGACAAAATAAAGGTTTCAAAATTTTACGATAATCAAAAATTGTCAGATGAAATCTTATATAATTTAAAAAATAAAATTCCATTTAATAATGCAGAATTTTTAATTGTTTCACAGTTTAAATTAAATGAAAGGTGGATCTTGCAATCTGACGATGTCAGACAAGAATTACAAATTTTAGAAACTAACTGCTTAAAAAAAAATCAAAATACATTATTTAATTTGTTTGATGAAGATAAACAAGAATTTCACACTATCGGAGAATTTTGTGATATTGGTAATGGTTTAGTTAGTGGTTTGGACAAAGCATTTCAAGTAAATGGTCATGCTTTAACAGAAAATGAACTCAATGCCACAATTAATGTAGTAAAAGCAAAAGATTTAAAGCCTTTTGTAATAGATAATATAACAAAATACATTTATATAGATGAGGAGGGTTTAGAAGAAGAATTTTTTAAAGAAAATTATCCTAATTTTTATAATCACTTCCAAAAACACAAATCTAGTTTAGATAAAAGATACCAATACAATAGAAACATAAATTATTGGGAATGGGTTTTTTTACGGAATTTCAATTTATTCAAAAAAGAAGAAAAGCGAATTTTTGTGCCTTGCAAAGAAAGAATTTCTAATAAGGATTATTTTCGTTTTGCCTTGGTTGATGAAGGCGTTTTTCCAACACAAGATGTAACTGCAATATTCAAAAAACACAATACAAAAGAAAGCATTGAATATATTTTAGCATATCTAAACAATCCAATTGTTTTTGATTGGCTAAAATGTAATGGAATTGTAAAAGGTAATATTGTAGAATTTTCTGAAAAACCAATTTCAAGTATTCCTTTTAGAGTAATTGATTGGTCAAATGAAAATGAAGTTGAACTACATAACTTAATTTCACACCAGACCAAAATTTATCTAAAAAATCAAGACAAATCTTTGCTTTACCAAATAAATCAATCATTTAACAAACTATTTAGCATAACACAATGAACGTAAATTATACAGAATTAATCAAAAACGTAAAAGGTACGTTTGTTCCTAAACCCCTTTCAGGAACTTTGTCAGGACATTCAGCAGGAGAACCTTTTGACAAACACGTTTATAGTGAAATCAAAAAACAATTACCTGATAATACATTTAGACAATACGAATATTTAAACGATTTGTGCAGTAAAAACGCTCAAATTATAGGCGTTGAAGCAAGGCAAGCCTTATTTAACTCGCCAAGCATTCTGTTTTTGTTGAGCAGAGGAAAAGAGGCGACAAAAAAATGGTCGTTAGAAAATCCATTTGATGAAAAATAAGATGATACAGCAGATATTTTAGTTGTTAAGGACAACTTTTATGAAGTCATTGATATAAAGACAAGAAATTTATCTAAAGCAGCACAAGCTCCTAATATTATTTCAGCGTTCAAATTAGCACAACTTTGTGCTATTATGTTAGACAATAAAGAATTTGATAACCTTTCAATCAATTATTTTGAAGTAGATTGGCTTTTAGAACAGGATAAATTAGTTTGTAAAGATGCACATTTTGTAAACCTATTTAAATCAATACCAGAAAACTTATGTATCAATTGGGCTGCTGCAATGCAAATTCAATTTCACGTTTGTAATTTAGACCAAGACTTTAAAAGCACAATTGAAGAGTGGACAAAAACTTACTTAAAACATTTTGTGGCACAAGTGTACAGACGTTCAGAATATATGATTGAGAAATATGCTAAACCGTTTGAAAAATATATTGACTAAAAAAAGTCAAGTAATTGTGTCATTAATTTTTTATTCAGAATTAACTTTTAGGTCTTTGATTCTCTACTTTGTAAAGTGCTATAATAATACTGTTCTTTTAAAAGCGAATAGTAGAGAAGCCAAAAATAGAGTGGCTAACCCTGATAGTAGCGGCATCCTTTTTTTGTGTGAGGAAGTTGCGTGAAGGCAAAAAAAGATAGAGTGGATAGCAGGAATATGATGCGTTAATATGCTAGAAAATTGTGTTTCAAATAAATAAAAATGAGAATTATAAAAATACTTTTTTGGGTTTTGTGGCGGGTGTGGTTTTATGTTTTAATGTTTATTCCTATTGTATTATTGTCGCCA
The DNA here is from genome assembly GCA_036741255.1 of Flavobacterium sp. GTDB lineage: Bacteria > Bacteroidota > Bacteroidia > Flavobacteriales > Flavobacteriaceae > Flavobacterium. The sequence continues at coordinate 7,855 of DAINSR010000028.1, read as the reverse complement.
TTTTTAGTGATTACCATACTGAGTGAAAAAACATATTTTTTGTTTTTTAAGTTAGCTCGTTTTTGGGCAAAGTTTGTGTTATTTGGCATGGGGTTTTATTACAAAGTGATGGCAGAACAAGATTTTGAAAACGGGAAAAGCTATATGCTGGTTGCAAATCACACGTCTATGACAGATATTATGTTGATGCTGTGTCTTGTAAGAAATAATCCGTTTGTGTTTGTGGGCAAGGCAGAGTTGGCTAAAATTCCGGTTTTTGGTTTTTTTTATAAACGCACTTGTATTTTAGTGGACAGAAGCAACAGCAAAAGTAGGTTTAAGGTTTTTGAACGAGCTCAGCACAAGCTTAATAAGGGTTTAAGCATTTGTATTTTCCCAGAAGGAGGGGTTCCTGAAGATGAGTCTATTTTGTTAGACGAGTTTAAAGACGGGGCTTTTAGACTGGCTATTGAGCATCAAATTGCTATTGTTCCCATGACTTTTTTAGATAATAAAAAGCGTTTTTCGTTTACTTTTTTGAGTGGTTCTCCAGGAAGAATGCGGGTGAAGATTCATCGTTTTGTGGAAACATCAGGTGTAACGCTTGAAGATAAAACTGTGATAAAAAACCAAGTGAGAGAGGTTATTTTAAACGAGCTGCGTTTACATTTATAGTTTGAATTTAAAGTGTAAAAAACAAAAATTAGGTTGTATTTTTATCCGTTATTAAGCTTTAAGGACTAGTGTCTAGCAATTTTAGTTTTTAGTTTCTTTTTTATAATATGTGGCTATTTTACTAAACTCATTCAAATTCAAGTTCCACATAAAATTGAGAAACTGCTGATAACTTTCTGATTGATTTTTTGGGTTTATTCTATCTAAATATCTATTTAAGCTATAATTTTTTCTGGCTTCATGTACTAGTTCAAAGTTTTTACCTAACCAATATTTGTGATGTTCAACTTCAATTTGATTTTGAATGTTTAGCAAACATACATAAATGGCATAACCATAATTTTCCATATCTGTTAAATTTGATACTAAATTCATCTGAGCTAACTTTTCTAGTTTTAAAAATTCAGCACTTGCTTGTTTTGTAAAATTCTCTTTTAAATCAGGAAAGTTTTTTTCAAGTTTAGCAATTCGTTCATCCATTTCGGGGTGAGTAGTCACAGAGTCTTTATCAATTTTTTCTATAAATAAATCATAATTATATTGTGAAAAGTCTTCCATTTTTAACCATTTTTCTTGAAAAGGCTGGTCTGGCAAATTAAAAACTTCTTTATATATTTTTTTGTCTAAACCTTTTGGTGTTATGCTGTCATATTTTATAGACAAACGCATTGAAGAAGTTATTTGACTGCTATCATATTTAGAATTTTTTATGAATAAGTAAGATAATGAATCAGCCTCAAACTCATGTTTTTGCTTTATTTTTGCGTTTGCATATAATTGTGATTGGAATAGTTTAAAAGCAAAATGTACCTTTTTTACTTCATTTTTAGAAATGTTTTTTACAATTTGCTTATTTGTTTTAGAATAATTATCTTGAACATATTTAACTTGACTTTTAATTCCATGGTTCAGTACCTCATGTGCCACTTCGTGTGCAATGATAGATGCAAGTTGTTCTTCATTTTCTAGCCAGTAAAACAACCCTGTATTTAAAACTAAACTACCGTTTGGCAAACAATAGGCATTTAAAACGGTTTCTTTAGAAATTAAGATTTTAAGATTTTTTGGAATTTCATTGTTTTTTAGTTTTAGCTCATCTAAAATTTCGTTTGCAAAGCCAAGGAATCTTTTATCAAAAATAAATTGATTATCTTGTATTTCAGTTTCTAATTCTTTGTTGATAGATGTAAACGATTCTTTTAATTGTTTTTTAATCTCCCCAGAATGATTTGGCAGCACTTTATTTGCTAAATCATCAAAAGATTGTTTTAGATATATCAAATATTTTTCTTTTTCCACATCGTTTTTTTCTAATAGATAAGCATCTTGTTGAGCAAAAGAACTTATATTTATTAAAAAAAAGAGACTTATAGTTAGAAGCTTCATCTGTAATTAATAATTTAATCGTTCAAGTCTAATTTGATTGTATTTGTCTTTTTCATTATACTCTCGCATTAATATATAGCCTTCTTTTGCAATATAAGGTAATGTAATGTATTTTTCGTTTTTTGATGATATAACTACCTTTTCTTGATTGAATGTTCCTTCAATTAAGGTATTAATAAATAATATCCAATTTTTATCTTTTGTTTCATCATTTTTTTGATAATCTTTATAAAAAAACACAACATCTTTTTTGTCATTAATTTCTTGAGAGAACATGTAATCTGTGTATTGGTTTTTTGATTTCTCTTTTTCTAATGTTTTTACTAAATCTATTTGAAAATCAGGATTCGTAGAAATAAATACTAAATCAGTTGTTTTCATTCTGTTATACTGTCCTTCGGGTTTAAATTTTTCTGTTAAAATATTTACGCTACCATTTTCCATGAAAAAAACATCCTTTAAATTTAAGTAATAACCATTTTCTACATATCCTGTTTTATTGATTTTAGGGATGTATTTCTTAAGATTTTCAGAAAAAGAAATTTTATGATGTGTTATTTCGTTTGTAGCTTTATTAATTTTTGATAAGATATAGCCATTAATGTATCCTTTTGAATCATATAAATAGTTAAATAAAAACACAAAATTTTCATTGCTATGATAAATAGATCTTGAATTATTATATCTATCAGCAGTTGATTTATCAAATGCTTCTACTTGCTCTTTTTTAAGTATTTCACCAGTTTTAATGTCAAAAATCATTAAATAATTAGTATAATCATCGTCTTTTTTGGTTATTAAAACTGCATATAATTTTTTTTCATTATAATGCATTAAACTCATGAATTCTTGATATTTCTTTGAACCATTTTTGTTGTATTCAAAAGACCAAAGTTCTTTTTTGCTTTGATCAAAATATTTTACCTCATGATTTTTAGTAAATTTAAAATGGTCTTCAATAGTTGTAACTAAAAAATGATTGTTCTTTAGTCTCCATACATCGCTATCTTCTATAAATTCCTTTTCTCTCTTAGCTTTTTTTAATTCTTTTCTTTTTTCACGATACGATTTGTTCTCAGGACACTCTATAAATGTATTGTCTTCATAGCAATAAAATTTATAAGCTTCTAATGTGTTAGTTTTTAAATCGAGTTTACTCGATTTTGGAAAAACAAAATCTTTTGAAGCATAAAAGTCTGCCTCTGGAACTAATATTAAGTTTCCGTCTATGTTAATATATGGTTTTAAGTAAGTTATTTCTACTGGATAGTTGACTTTATTTATTAAAACTTTGTTTAAATTTTTGTCTAAAACAATAAATTCAAATGTTTTTTCCTTATTACTTATTTTTCCTAAATCATATAAAGATAAATAGCCGTATAGTTTTTGGTTTTGATCAAAAACGGCTGTAAATAAAATGTGTTCTCCGCTTGAAATTGAAGCTAAATCAAAATTTTGAGCTGTAATAAATAAATGGGAAAACAGCAATAAGATAAATAATTTTCTCATGTTTTTTTTAATTTTAATCTCCAAAATTAATTATAATAAAATGATTTAACACTATTATTTTCATCTATTAAAGTTTGTAATTAAAACCTTCTATGATTAGTATTCTTGTTTTTATTGTGTTTTTTAGCTTTCATTATAACATCTAATGCGTAATTTTGACGGTAATGGACAGAAATTAGGCTAAAAATTTTTCCGTTAAAAGTTTAAATGTATCATTTTTTTACCCTAAAAAAGCTCAAATAGTTTTGTGAAATTTATTTTTTGATTATGGCCTGTAAAGCCTTTAAAAAAATCTATTTTATCTAATTTTTTTATGGTAAATTTGTCTTGCTTGCACATGGGAACGATACCCTCTTTATCAAATTTTTTAGCTAAATATTCCTGTTCGTGTTGCCCAGGTGTGGGAATAAAAAATGCCTTTTTGCTCAACAAAGCTAAATCCATAATGGATGTATAACCAGACCTGCACAAAACATAATTACTCTCATTTATGGCTATTTCTAAATCTGAACTGCTCATGTAATTATAATAAGTTACTAAACCTTTTTGCTGTATAACTTGTTTTTTTTCTATAACTCCTTTTATAAAAATTACTTTTTTAGGATATTTTTCTAATTCTATTATAATTTTTTGTTCTAAAAGGCTTCTCTGGGGTTCTGGACCTGATAAAAGCACCATTAAATCATATTTTATAGGCACATTTTTTTTAGATAACCTGCTGATGGGACCTATATATTTTACATTTTTTATTGCATGAGTGGAATGTCCTAATTTTCCTGATAAATTTTGACTAACTGCCACATCGGGCACCCAGCATTCTGTAAATTTTTGAATGTATTTTTTATGAAGTTTAGTAGTTAGCCAGGTGTGTTTTCCTGATAAAACATTTAATTGATGCGTAATCAAAACACTGGGTACTTTTTTTGAATAAACCCCCAGTCTATTGTCTGAAATAATGCCATCAAACTGATAAGCTTGCAAGATTTTATTAATTTTTATGCGTTCCTTTTTAATAGCTCTAACAATTTTGGGCAACTGCAACAGCATTTTCCAATTAAATTTTTTACCCTGTTGCGGATATTTTATATTATAAGCAGGCAACTCAAACGATATGATTTTTGGAAATTCTTTTCTGAGCAACTCTAGAGCAGCACCATCACTAGCAATAATGGGTTCATATCCATTATCTATAAGACCATTAATTATAGGAATACACCGTGTGGCATGCCCTAGCCCCCAATTTAATGGGGCAATGATTATTTTTTTCATTCTAAATATTTTTTCTATATAGTGCTTTTTTATAATTAAAACCTCTTTTTTTTAATGTGCACTATACATTTATTCTTTTTTGAAACTCTATTAAGATTTTACTAAAGCCGATTTTTTAACCCCTTTACAACTCACAAAAACACTAATGCTTAAATTTTTAAACCCTACTTGTAATATATTTTCAGCCGTTCAGTTTTATATTTATTCTAAAACTTGACGGTTTTTCTAAAACTGACAGTGCAATTTGCAACTTCAATTAATAATAACGAAATTTGGGCATACATAAAGTCTATAATTGTAAATTTTAACCTTTTCCACTATCATTTAAAGATACAAAAAATATATTTATACTTTTTATATTGTGAAGTCGTAAAAATTAATTTCTGTTTGTATGAAGAAAATTTTTCTTTTTAGTTTTCATTGGGTTGCCTTTACAGTTTTTTCTCAATCAGAAATGATAATCATCTCTCAAGACTCATCTTACATTGAAGCAACTGAATATATAGGAAAAGACCATTTAAAAAACGACTATTTTATAAATGCTAATGTATTTAAAAAAAAGAGTAGTGATAAACTGTTTCAGTATCAAAATTTAAAATTAGGGGATATAAAAAACGTATGTATAACAAGCCCATTGCAGTTACTGTTATTTTATGAAGATTTTAATACAGTAGTGCTTTTAGACAATCAATTGAATGAAACCCAATTAATAGATGGTAATTTATTTGAAACACCTGTAAAAATAGAGGCTTTTGGGTTGAGCGGACAAAATAACTTGTGGTTATATGATGGTTTTTTACAAAAAATAAGTTTGTACAATACAAAAACAAGAACAAATAAAATTATTTCCACCCCTCTGTCTTCTTTTATTAAAGCCTACCATACAGATTTTAATAATTTTTATTGGATAGACGAAACAAATACCCTATACAGTATTTCTATTTTTGGAAAAATCACAAAAAAAGGTACCGTTCCATTGTTTGATGCTGTTCAAATTATAAATGCCAGTGCCTTGCTTATTAAAAGAAATGGCAATTTATTTTATTTTGACATAAAAAGGCAATCAGAAACAAAAATAGATTTGGCAGGAAAAAGCTTTGCAGATTTTTTCTATACCAACAAAATTTTATCTATTTTTACACAAAATCAAGTTATAAATTATAAAATAAACATCCCCTAATGCACGTAGCCATAGCAGGAAACATAGGAGCAGGAAAAACAACATTAACCAGTTTGCTGGCTAAACAGTTTAAATGGGAGCCACATTATGAAGATGTGGTGGACAACCCTTATATTGATGATTTTTATCATCAAATGGAGCGTTGGAGTTTTAATTTACAAATATATTTTTTAAACAGCAGATTTAGACAAGTACTGCAAATTAGAGAAAGTGGTAAAAAAGTAATTCAGGACAGAACCATTTATGAAGATGCTCATATTTTTGCTCCTAATTTACACGCTATGGGTTTAATGTCAAATAGAGATTTTACTAATTATAGTTTGCTTTTTGAATTAATGGAAGGATTAGTGGGTGCTCCAGATTTACTAATTTATCTAAGAAGTTCTATTCCTAACTTAGTGAGTCAAATTCACAAACGAGGTAGAGAATATGAAAATTCTATATCTATTGAATATCTAAGCCGATTAAACGAACGCTATGAAGCTTGGATTGATAAATATGACAAAGGCAGATTGCTAATAATTGATGTAGATGCTATTGATTTTGTAAATAACCCAGAAGATTTAGGCGAAATTGTAACTAAAATTAATGCCCAAATTAATGGTTTGTTTTAGTGAAAAAACTTTAAAATAATGAGACTAATTTTTACTTTTTCCGTTTCTATAATTAAACGAACTCTCTGAATTTTTGTTTTTTCTTATATTTTTTTGTCTAATAATTATTTTATGAGATTATATTTTTCTAAATAATCGTTGTAATCATTTGAGTTATAAATTACACTATAGTATTCAAATAAGATTCTATTTTTCTTTTTTATAACCTGATAGTATTCAATAAACTCTACTGAAAAAATAATTGATGGAGGAAAAATAATAGCAAATATGATATTAAACCAATATTTTTTAAATACTAGCTCAAAAACATTATCCCCAATTGGATATGAAGGAAAAGTTTTGTCTATTTTTTCGTATTCTAACTTTGTTATTGGCTCTGGTTTACTAAATGAATAATTTATTTTATATACTGTTCTTGTTCCCATTCTTATTTATTGTTTAAAAATTGCTCCACTTCAATTTTTAGTTTTGTTAATTCTTCATAATTTTTTTTGCTGCTGTTATTCTTGTAGATAATCCATTCGCAATTT
>DAINSR010000028.1:0-669 GCA_036741255.1 Flavobacterium sp. | reverse complement strand
CTACTCTTTGAAATACTTATAGCGATATTATGAGCTACGGTTTTATAATCTGTAACTCCATCAGATAAAATTCGTTTTCTTAATTTATTTTTTTTGTATAATTTAATTAAGAAAATAAACAATAATAATAAACAAATTAATAGTCCAAAATTAAAATAAAGTATCATAGTTATCCGTTTAACATATATTCCTGTAAATCAGCTATTTGTTTCAAAGCTATTTCAACTCCAGAAAAATTATTCTTCCCTTTTATAATTAAAGTATCATAACCTAACGCCATTAACTGTCTTACAAATGGTTTACTTTCAATAAAATACTTTGAAATTTCTATAATATCAGAGTTTGTTAAATTATTATGATTTTCAATAGTTACTTTTAATCCACTTCTTAAATAAAAAGTACTTAATTGGTGTTTAAAATTTGGATTGCCTGAAGATGTTGTAACAGTACACAATCGATTAAAATCACCTTGCATATACACTTCTTTAAATACATAATTAAATTCTTGAAGAATTCTAACTCTTTCTAAACTTCCTTGCGAAATTGTATCTACAATTCTATTCAAAAATGTCGTAATTTTTGAAAATAAATTTGATGCCATAATTTTTATTTTAATATTTAGGGTCTGCTGAAAAACTCAATATTCTTTTTCAAATGATTGAATTAATT
>DAINSR010000027.1:3929-14328 GCA_036741255.1 Flavobacterium sp. | reverse complement strand
CGTATTCCATTTTGTAAATTTACAACTTTCACAAAATATCCAGTAGAACCTTAAATTTTAATTGTTTGTAATCTTAAAATTACAAAGATTCTTTGCACGCTTTTTTTGTACAGTATCTTGTCGTGTAGTAAAAAAATCCTTATAAAATAGATAAGAAAAGGATATAAATAAAAAAACTTCACATTTCTGTGAAGCTTAGTAGCGGGAACAGGACTCGAACCTGTGACCTTCGGGTTATGAGCCCGACGAGCTGCCTACTGCTCTATCCCGCGATATATGAGTGCAAATATACAACGTTTATCTACAAATGCAAGAATTTTTATATAATATTTCAGGGGAAACGCATTAAAAAATAATTAATTTCAATAGATATTCGTTGTACCATGTTATTTTTAGTTCTTTTTATCTTAAACCCAAAATACGCATTAGAAATCTATTACAAACTAAAACTACTTCAAAAACAAATACTTACTCCTTTTTAAAATCTTAAAATATTACTATATCCCAAAATTTAAAAAAGTCTGTGAACACTTATTTTTATTTTTAGCTTTCTCTACGAAGTCTAATACCGATTATGTATTCAATATAGTCCAATAAAAATGGACTATTTTCATACTATATCGGCATTATACCATAAACTATTGGACTATTTTACAAATGTTATTGGTATAATGCGTATTTTGGGTTGAAAAATAATTTTACTTTTTTGAAAACAAAAACCACAGATAAATAGATTATAAAAAATAATAATCTATGAATCTGTGGCGCAATAAAAGTTGTTTAGTTTCTAATAATTTTAACAACCCTAGATATTATAATAGAGCGTCAATAGCGTCTGTATAGGTTTTTTTAGGGGCAACGCCCACTTGTCTGCCCACTACTTCACCATTTTGAAAAACTAATACCGTAGGAATGTTTCTAACCCCATATTTTGCAGCAAATTCTTGATTTGCATCTACATCTACTTTTCCTACAACGGCTCTGCCTTCATATTCTGAATAAATTTCATCAATTACAGGTCCCACCATTCTACAAGGTCCACACCATGCTGCCCAAAAATCTACTACTACTGGTTTTTTTGATTGCAATACCACTTCGTTAAAAGTAGCATCTGTTATTGTTAATGCCATTTTTCTAATTTTAAAGTTTATACTAATAAATTTGGAAACAAAGATAAAGAAACATTTTTGTTAAAAAACACTCCCTCCATTAGTTTTAGCTATTTTTTAATTGATTAAATTGATTAAAAATGGTTTGTGAGTCTGAAATTATAAATTAAAAACAAAACTTTATGGCTTGTTTGTCATCATTCTTTAACTCAATACTAAAATTCATATATTTGCAGGGTTGCAGATAAACAATAAATGAAAGAAGTTATAAATATTTCGCGCTCTAGAGCACAAGAGTCATCGGCTGCTATTGAGCGTTTATATATAAGCATGAGGCATCTTTTTAACAGGGGATTTTATAAGCCCATGGGGGTATCTGGCGACACATTGCGAGAAGCTTTATTATCCTTGCGTCCAGAAATTTATGGAAGTATTGCCGATGAAAAAGTAGAATTAAACGGACTTCTTTATGTAATAGAACGATTGCCAGAGGGCATAGAACAGTGCAGGTTTATCAATTTAACATCAGACGAAGGCTATGCCAACTCCCATTTTAAAGCACTCGTTCCATCAAAGAGAAAACGAAACTGCTACCGTATTGATGAGGAGCAAATGAATATAGAAATTACAAGGGGTAGATCAGATATTTATGATATTTTAACCCATCTCACCTTTGTATTTATTGAGTCTCACAAAATAAAAGATAGAGTGCTTGTAGATGAGTCGGGTGAGCAAACTCGTGAATGGCAAAAACTAGAACATTTTGTTCTTCAAAATAAAAAACTAACATTAATTGACAGAGAAAAAGTAATTTCGCACCTTTCAAGTGTTTTAGGCAGAACGTTTTTAGAAGTACAATCCACATATTCAGATTTTGCTACAACAGATGCTCCCGAACGTTTTTTGCATATCATTTATTGGCTAGGGAAACTTGCCATTGAAGAAAGCGTTCACAACAACAAACGTACCATTACTTTTAGTCCTGTTTTAAGAGAACGATTAGGGCATCATATTTATGGCGAAATTTGGGCAAACACCATTAAAAAAGCACTTATTGACAAGAATTTAATAAACAGACCCCTTCATATTATTAGTGCAAATATGCACAGTGTTATGAACTGTATTTTTGCACAAGCAGTCATTGGTAAAAACTATAAAAACAAACCCGAATTTGATATTTTTGAAGATTTGAGTCATGCCAATAATCATAGTTTAAGAAAAAAAGTTGCAGAATATGCCCTTAACAATGGGATGTTTTTTATCAGAGACACTTCTGGAACTACTATTGATGTTCAAATATTTGATACCGCAGTTATTGATTTTAAAAATACTCGTTTTAGTTCGGCAAAGTTTAATGAAAACAAACCCGTTATCATTGTCATGGATTATGCTTTTGGCGAACAAGCCTATGAAACTATAGACGAGCTGTTAAAACCCTATAAAACACAACACAGCAAACTTTTTTTAAATGTAGAATCATTATCTATTATGGGGAAAGCTGGAATTTTAGAGGGAGGAAAAGGCGATATTATGATTCCAAATGCTCACATAAATGAAGGAACAGCAGATAATTATCCGTTTGAAAATGAATTAACAAAAGAACTGTTTGAGGGTAATGGCATTCCTGTTTTTGAAGGTTCTATGATAACGGTCTTGGGTACATCATTACAAAACAAAGACTTGCTTAATTTCTTTCATGAATCCACATGGCAAGCCATAGGACTGGAAATGGAAGGGGCTCATTATCAAAAAGCTATTCAATCGGCATCAAAAATTAGAAAAAGCATCAACCCAAATGTAAAAGTGAGATATGCCTATTATGCCTCAGATAACCCCTTAAAAACAGGAAGCACACTAGCATCAGGAGGGCTGGGAACAACAGGAGTAAAACCTACGTATTTGATTACATTAAAAATATTAGAACAACTATTTAACATCTAGTAATTATTATGAACACAAATTCTGAAGATCAAGAAATAGATTTAGGTCAGTTAAAGAAAAAGATAGTCAATGGTTTAAATCAATTAGTTAATCATTTTTTTGATTTTATATTTTTCCTGCAAAAAAAAATAGCAGTAATTATTCTTATATTAGCAATTGGTCTAGTATTAGCTTTTGTTATTGATCGCAAAAAAAACTATTATCACGAAATATCCGTTATTCCTAATTTTGGGAGTAACGAGTATTTGTACAAACGAATTGACGAAATAAACACAAAAATTAGAGAAAAAGACCCTCAATTTTTTAAAAATTTAGGGATTTCAAATTTTAAAGACATCATCAGTATTGAGGTGGAAGCTTATCCGGCAATTTATAGTTTTGTAAATAATAAAGACCAAGGGAATAATTTTGAGTTGATAAAATTAATGGCAGAAGATGGTAATTTAGAAAAAATATTGGAAGATAAAATGACTAGTCAAAATTATTATCACCACAAAATTTCTATTGTTACAAAAGGTATGTGGAACAAAAATGAATTAATTGACCCCATACTTTTATATTTGAATTCTAATGAATATTTTATAGAACAAAAAAAGGTTCGTCAGCAAAATTTAGAAGAAAAATTAGTTTCTAACGACTCATTAATAAAACAAATAGACCGCATTATTTTAATGTTATCTTCAAATACAAAAGCAGGAAGCAGTATATCTATTTCACAAAACAATAGCATTCCAGAGTTAGTTAATAAAAAAGATATGCTAATTGCAGAATCACAGGGTTTAAAAACCAGTAAAATTATTTTTGATCAAGTAATAAAAGAAGAAAGTAGCATAATTAATATTAGAGATTACAAACCATTAATACTAAACACAAAAATAATATTACCTCTTTTATTAGTATTTGTATATCTTTTGAGTATCTTCTTTATTAAAGTTTATAAATCTCAAAAAGCAAGAATAGAAAGTTAATTTTGTGAAAATTACATTACAAAAACAGGAAATATAATATCAATAAAAAATCAACAGAAAAATCATAAAAATCCGAATACCCATAATAAAATGCCTGATAAACAGACAGAAGATTATGGATGTTGCAACAGCCAAGTGGCAAACAGATTTAACAAATAAAAAACAAATAATATAATCAATGAAAGGAATTATTTTAGCAGGAGGGTCTGGAACAAGGCTTCACCCCTTAACTTTAGCTGTGAGCAAGCAGATGATGCCCATTTATGACAAACCCATGATTTATTATCCATTATCCACATTAATGTGGGCTGGAATAAATGAAATTCTTATTATATCAACGCCACATGATTTGCCTTTGTTTCAGCAATTACTTGGTGATGGAAAAAAATTAGGTTGCCGATTTGAATATGCCATTCAAGAACATCCAAACGGACTTGCAGAGGCTTTTGTCATTGGTAAAGACTTTATTGGTAATGATAAAGCGGCATTAATTTTAGGGGATAATATTTTTTATGGAACAGGACTAGCCGAGTTGCTTCAGGCAAACAATAATCCAGATGGTGGAATTATTTATGCGTATCATGTGCACGATCCTGAACGATATGGAGTGGTTGATTTTGATAAAAATGGTAAGGTACTTTCAATTGAAGAAAAACCTCAAAACCCAAAATCTAACTATGCGGTTCCAGGCATCTATTTTTATGACAACTCAGTCGTTGAAATTGCAGCAAACATTAAACCAAGCCACAGGGGCGAACTAGAAATAACCGATATAAACAAAGAATATTTAAAAAGAGGAAGTTTAAAAGTAAGCATCCTAGACAGAGGAACAGCCTGGCTAGACACGGGAACATTTAAATCTTTAATGCAAGCCGGACAATTTGTACAAGTTATAGAAGAAAGACAAGGGCTAAAAATTGGAGCTATTGAAGAGGCGGCTTACAAAATGGGCTATATTAATGCACAACAATTAAAAGAACTGGCAAAGCCATTATTAAAAAGTGGCTATGGAACTCATTTAATTAGTTTGCTAGAAGACGAGTAAAATAATGAAATTTCAAATAGAGAAAGTACAATAACTACTCTTTATTCATGTAATTTATTAATTAAAAAAAAAATGAATTTTATAGAAACTAAGTTAAAAGGTTGTTTTATTATAGAACCTAAAATATTTTCAGATGAGAGAGGATATTTTATGGAAAGCTTTAATCAAAAAACATTTGCACAAGGCACAGGTCTAGATGTTAATTTTGTGCAAGACAATCAATCCTATTCTTCTAAAGGTGTTTTGCGTGGACTTCACTATCAAACAGGTGTTCACACTCAAGCAAAATTAGTGCGTGTTTTAGAAGGTGAGGTTTTAGATATTGCCGTAGATATTAGACCTGGATCTGAAACTTTTGGACAGCATGTTTCTGTGGTGCTATCAGGAGAAAATCAAACCCAATTTTTTGTACCTCGTGGCTTTGCACACGGTTTTATAGTGCTGAGCGAAACTGCAACTTTCTTTTACAAATGTGATAATTTGTACCACAAAGAAAGTGAAGGAGGAATAATTTTTAATGATCCAACTTTAAATATAGACTGGAAAATTTCTATTGATGAGTGTATTATTTCTGAAAAGGACCAAATGCTCCCTGAACTTAAAAACGCACGAAAAATATGGTAGTATTAGTAACCGGAGCAAGCGGTCAACTGGGGCAGTGCCTTCAATTTATAGCAAAAAATTATCCAGAAATTGATTTTGTTTTTTGCAATTCTAATGCTTTAGACATCACAAATTATGATAGTGTAAGTAATGTTTTTAGTCAGTACAACCCTAATTATTGTATTAATGCAGCGGCTTATACTGCTGTGGACAAAGCTGAAACAGAACTTGAAAAAGCAAGAAATATAAACGTAAAAGGTTCTGAAAACATAGCCAAAATTTGCAAACTGCATCATACCATTTTACTGCATGTATCAACAGATTTTGTTTTTGATGGCACTGTAAACCCTTCATTAAAACCAGATGGATATAACGAACAAGATATTCCAAACCCCACAGGAGTTTATGCACAAACAAAACGTGAGGGCGAAATAGTTATTCAAGAAACATGGGCTTCTCATTTTATTATTAGAACTTCATGGGTTTATTCGCAGTTTGGGGCTAATTTTATGAAAACGATGTTACGATTAGGGGCAGAACGAGATACATTGTCTGTGGTAAATGATCAAATAGGTACGCCCACAAATGCTGTTGACTTAGCTGAAACACTCCTAAAAATAATAACTATCCACAGCCAACACCCATTACCCAACACCCTTTTCGGAATTTATAATTTTAGTAACGAAGGTCAATGCTCGTGGTATGACTTTGCCAAAGAAATTTTTAAATTAAACCACCTTACAATAGATTTAAAACCCATCCCCACAACAGCGTATCCCACTCCTGCAAAAAGACCTGCGTTTAGTGTTTTAGACAAATCAAAAATAAAACACACCTTTAATATACCCATTTTAGACTGGAAAGAAAGTTTAAAAACGATTAAAGTATAATGAGGTCGTTTAAACTTTAACTAAAACAATGCGAAATTATTATTTTATTTTTTACATTTTCTTTGGAATCATACCCCTATTTTCGCAGCAAAACTCTTCTTATACCCTAGACACACAGTTTTTTAAAGGAAATATCATTAAACATTCATCAGGTATTGGTCATTTAATCTCAGGACACCCCGATGGTTTTTTAGTAAGCCTGAGCAAAAAAACCTTTGGCACAAAAGAATGGCATAGTGTATATAATTACCCCGATTATGGTATTTCATTTCATTATTTAGATTTTAAAAACAAGTATTTAGGCTACAATGTGGCAGTGGGCATGCACTATAATTTTTATTTTTTCAATAGAAATTTAATGTTCAGAGTTTCACAAGGACTGGGCATGACCTCAAACCCTTATAACAAAGAAACCAATAATAAAAACAACGCTTTTGGTACTAAAATAATGAATAATAGCTATTTTTTATTGCAGTATAAAAAAGAAAATGTGTATAAAAATATAGGATTTCAATCGGGGTTTATGCTCACACATTTTTCAAACGGAAGATTCAAATCTCCAAACAAGGGTATCAATACCTTGCTTTTTAATGTGGGACTTCATTATAATTTTAATAACAAGCAAGTCTTTATAACAGATAGTTTGCCTCATAGTAACACTTATAAAGAACGCATAAAATACAACCTTGCTTTTAGAACAGGCGTTTCTGAAGGGCAAGAGCCTAATTTAGGGCAACGACAGTTTTATCATATTGGTTTATATGCAGATAAAAGAATTGGCAGAAAGAGTGCCTTTCAACTGGGTGCCGATGTTTTCTTTTCTAGATACTTAAAAGATTACATTGAGTTTGTTTCCGTTGCCTTTCCTGCAAATCACAAATCATATACCCCCAAAAATACTGATTATAAAAGAATTGGTCTTTTTGTGGGACACGAATTATTTATTAATCAATTATCTATTGAAGCACAATTTGGATATTATATTTACAAACCATTTGATTATGAAATTGATGTTTATCAAAGAATTGGAGTAAAATATTATCTTTACAAAAACATTTTTACAGGAGTTAGTTTAAAAACCCATGGCGGAAGAGCTGAAGCCATTGAAGCTACATTAGGAATAAGATTATAAAATTTATTAATTCAAGTGAAGCCGAAAAATTAAAATATGAAAAAGTTTGCACTCTATTTTTTATCACTAATTCTAATAAGCAGCTGTGGCATTTCTGAAGATTGTTTTAAAGGAAACGGCAATCAAGTTGTACAAACCTATCTGTTAGAAAATTTTACCAAAATAAAAGTGTATAACGGCGTGGGTTTAGTATTGAAAGAAGGGGCAAATTATGAGGTTAAAGTAGTAACCTCAAACAACATTTTAAATGATATAGAGATAAAACTAAATGGTGATATGCTTGTTGTAAAAGATAATTCAACCTGCAATATAGCCAGAGATTATGGACAAACCACGGTTTATGTTACCATTCCAGACGGAACCTTTTTGCCATTACCAGCAAAATTAGAATTACACTCTAAAACAGAACAAAAAATACAATCAGAAGGGATATTGCACTCCCCCATTATTCGTTTGTTTTCACTTGATGATTCAGATGGTGTAGGAACAGGTGATTTTGATATTGCCATTGAAAACCAACAAGTAGTGGTGGAAAGCAATACAGTTTCTAATTATTATTTAAAGGGAAATAGTAATGAAATGATAGTGAATTTTTACTTGGGCGACGGACGTTTAAATGCAAAAAATTTACAAATTGAAAACATAAAAGTGTATCATAGAGGTTCAAATGATATGTTTGTTTATCCAGTTCAAAAAATTGAAGGAATAATTAATGCAACAGGCAATGTTGTTTTAGAAAATATACCTCCAATAATTGATGTGGAAGAGGTTTTTAGAGGGAGAGTAATATACTATTAACCTGACGGAATTAGATTATATTTTTATTTAGGCTTAAGTATTGATAATAAGTTAATTAAAAATATTTTTTTTATCGTTATATTGCCGTCATGTTAATACAATTTTAGAACAAAATTTCATCATCTTTACGCTAATCTCATTTAGAGGTGGCCTTTAGTAATAATATAAATAACGAATTAAAAAAGGGCAAAAAAATATATTTCTGGGATGTGGGTATTAGAAATTCCTTGATAAAAAATTTCACACCATTAGAATTAAGAAATGATGTGGGTGCTTTATGGGAAAACTTTGTTATTGTAGAGCTATTAAAACAAAATCGTTACCAAAATAAACATGCTGAATATTATTTTTGGAGAACTACACAACAGCAAGAAATAGATTTAATAGAAGTACACAATCAAAATATTATAGCTTATGAAATTAAATATAACCCTAAACAAAAGGCAAAATTTTCAAAAACATTTATCAATAATCATAAACCTACTGAAACGATAACAATTAATTTAGATAATTTTTTTGAGGTTATCTTGTAATTTCAAAAAACTCAAAAAAATGAAATTTTCAAGTTTAATCAGTGTTTTTTATAATTATTATTGAAAATTTAAATTTAAACTTTAAATTTTCAAGTTTATTTTTAATTTTATTAATTCTAATTTTGTATTTTTGGAAAAAAAATTATGATTTCAAGATCATTAACAACAGAGATTATCCCATTGCTTCAATTTTTCCCTTGTGTTGCAATATTAGGTTCAAGACAAGTTGGTAAAACTACTTTTGTAAAAAATTTAGAAACACTAGTATCAAGACCCATTTTATATTTAGATTTAGAAGATAGTAATGATTTTGAAATTTTGAGTACTAATGCACAATGGTTTCTATCTCAAAATTCAGACAAACTAATCATTATAGATGAAATTCAAAGAGAATTGAAATTATTCCCTTTATTAAGATCTTTAATAGACAAACAAAATACACCAGGTCAATTCATTTTATTAGGTTCTGCTTCACCACAATTACTTTCCAAAAGTTCTGAAACATTAGCAGGAAGAATAGTTTATAAAGAATTAACACCTTTAACTTACTTTGAAACAGCTCAATATAAAAAAGAAATTCATTGGTTTAGAGGTGGTTATCCAAAAGCATTTTTAGCACCAGATGACACACTATGGCAATATTGGCACCAAGCCTATATTAAAACGTTTATAGAAATAGACTTAAGACTTTTAGGATTAAATGCCTCTCCTATTTTAGTAAACAAACTATTAAGAATGATTGCTTCCATACAGGGTTCCGTTGTTAACTACTCAATGTTAGGTAATGCCTTAGGAATAACTAGTGTACAAGTTAAAAAATATATTGACTTTTTAGAACATTCTTTTATTATAAGAAGATTGGAACCTTTCCACACAAATATTGGAAAACGATTAGTAAAAAGTCCTAAAGTATATATTAGAGACACAGGAATATTACATAATTTGTTGCAATTATCTACTTATGATCAGTTAATAGCACACCCAATAGCAGGAAATTCTTGGGAAGGTTATATTGTAGAGCAAATTATTTCAAAATTAAAAAATGGTTTTCACACTTATTTTTATAGAACACAAACAGGTGCAGAGGTAGATTTATGTATAGCTAATGGCATTGAAATTGTTGCAGTTTTAGAAATAAAATTATCAAATAACCCAAAAATTAGCAGAGGAAATACCGAAACAATTTCCGATTTAAAATGTAAAAACAATTTTGTAATCGTTTTTAGTCCTGCAGATTATCAGCTAAATGAAAATTGGAAAGTCTGTAATTTAGATGCGGCATATATTCATTTGAAACAATTAAATGTACTAGAATAAAAGAAATATTTATACTTAAAAATAATTTATACCAATAACATTTGTAAAATAGTCCAATAGTTT
>DAINSR010000027.1:2460-3919 GCA_036741255.1 Flavobacterium sp. | reverse complement strand
AAAAAATAATTTATTTGAATAATGTTTTTGAGGTTGTGATGTAAAAAACTACTTTTATAAAGATAGTATCATTTTTCTTCAATAATTGAATTGATTTTTGCTTCAAAATTTTCTAGAATAGTATTTTCAGAAAAATTATCGAGAACAAAATGTTTTGCTCTCTCACCAATTTGTGAGGCAATATTTTTCTCTTTTTTTATTTCTTGAAGATAATCAACAACTTGTTTTGCATTGTTTTCTGAGAAAAAGCCACTAAGATTATTTTCTTTAAAAATTTTTGCTACTTCAGAGTCTTTGTTTCCTGTTATAATTGAAGGTTTCCCGCTGGCCATCATTCCAAGAATTTTCGATGGCATTACCGTATCTTGAACGTCTGTTTTTTGAAATAAGAAATGAACATTGGCACTACACAATAGATTATTTAATTCATTGTAAGGTACTGGTTCGTAAAACTTGATAAAAGAAAATACTTTCAATTTGGCTTTCAATTTTTGCATATAAGCGCCATCACCCACAATAACAATTTCTATATCTTCATCATTTATATCTTTACAAAATGCTTCAAAAAAAAGCCAATCTTGTTTCTCTCCTACATTTCCTGAATAAAGCAATGTAAATTTATCTGGATTAATGTAGTTGTGTTGTTTTGCAATAGACGGATTTATATTATTAATAGACACCCAATTTGGAAAATAAAAAATAGATTTAAATTTAGTTTTTCCAATCGCTTTTTCCATCATATTATAACTGATACTGCTAATTATGGTTGCTTTATTAAATAAAAATGTTTCAAAGCACAAGACCATTTTTTTGATCAGATTTCCAAAAAAATTGGTGTTTAACAATCCAGACTGAAATGCTAAATCAAACTCAAAGTCCTGAATATGAATCCACAATTTTGCCCTTTTCTTTTTGGCTAACATATAGGCCGGAAGTATTAAAAGTGTTAAAGGGACAAGGCAAATAACCAAATCTGTTTCTTTAATTTTTTTACTATTTTGAAAACTCCCCCAAGTTAAACTCAACATTAATTTAATTCTACCCCAAAAAGTAACTTTTTTAGGCACAAATTGTTTGTATCTAAATACAGTTATACCATCAATTATTTCTGTAAAATAAGTATTTTTGTCGGTATAAGTTTCTGTAATTTTCCATTTAGGATAATATGGAAAACCTGTTATTACTGAAACATCATAACCTTTGTTTGATAAAAAAGTTGCAAATTGAGAAGTATATAACCCTATTGCGGTGTCTTCTGGAGCATAATTTCCTGTAAAAATTGTAATAGTTTTTTTCGTGTTCAACTTTTTTTTACAAAAATATAATTTATTAAACAATTAGGTAAAAAAACATAAAATGAAGATCTATTTAGATAATATTATTTTTTCTAAAGTAAAAAATGGAGGCGTTTCTAATTATTGGTATGAATTAATTGAATATTTAGAAGAACAAAACAAAG
>DAINSR010000027.1:0-2450 GCA_036741255.1 Flavobacterium sp. | reverse complement strand
GCTGGCTTGAAAGAAAATTTTCATAGAAAAAAACTCAATTTATCTTCTCAAAACGTAAAAGAAGTTAAATCAGATTCTATTCATAGATTTTTGCCGATATCTTATTCTTCAGATGAGAAATTAATTTTTCATTCAAGCTATTATAGAGGTTTAAATGGTTGTAAAAATAAAATAGAAGTAACAACTGTTTATGACTTTATTCATAGTTATTATTCGAGTTTTCCTAAAAAGCAACTTCATAATTTTTTGAAATTTAACGGCATAAAAAGATCAAAAGGAATTATTTGTATTTCTCACAACACCTATAATGATTTAAATAAATTTTACACTTTAAAAAAGGATCAAAAGGCTACGGTGATTCATGTTGGAGTTAGTGATGACTATTTTCCAATTAAAGAGTACACACTAAAAGAGCAACAATTTATTACAGATAAAAAGTTGGGAGATGATTTTATATTGTTTGTTGGAGGCAGAACAGGATATAAAAACTTTGATTTTGTGGTTTCGGTTTTAAACGATAATTCTCAGTTAAAACTTGTAGTTGTTGGTGGTGGAGAAATAACGGAAGAAGAGAAAAAATTATTTTCAGATGATGCTTTACAGAGAGTTACACATTTAAAATCAGCAGAAAATTTTGAATTAAATGTGTTGTTTAACCTTGCAAAAGCATTAGTTTATCCATCAAGTTATGAAGGTTTTGGCATTCCAGTGGTAGAGGCAATGCGTGCTGGTTGTCCAGTTATTGGTTTAAACAATGCTACTATTAGAGAAGTTGCAGAAAAATCGGCAGTATTGTTAGATGCTTTGTCAGTTTCCGAGTTTAATTCAAAATTTTCCAATTTGAATCGCCCAGATTTTAGATCTTCTGCTATTGAAATGGGTTTAGAAGCTTCTAAAAACTATAGTTGGGAAAAATGTAGTAGAGAAACTAGGGAGTTTTATGATTCTTTGGACCTATAGTTTTTAAAATACATTAAAACAATTAAGTTAAAATAAAAAGAACCAAATGCTCTGTAAAAAAAGTCTTCGGTTAATGAAACAACTATAATGTTAATAAAAAAGAAATAAAACAAGAATAAATTCACTCTTAAAGCAATTTTAAGAACATGTGTTAAGTAAAGCAAAAACCCCAATAATCCCAATATACCACTAGAAATTAAAATATAAAAAAAGTAGTTATGACTTAAATATTGATGGTCTAAGTAAAATGAGGAATTATAGTTAGATTTTAAGCAGTATTCTATTTCATTTTTTATATTTTCAAAACCTACACCAAACCAAAAATTATCTTTAGCTAAACTATAATCACAATTATACAAAGCCACTCTAATGTTTGTTGAATCATATGACAAATCTTTTGGAGCATTAGTTAAACTAATCTTTAACTCATGAAAACGTTCGTATAATCCAGGTGTGTTTTTAATTAAGAATAACGAAATAAATAAAAAAGAAGTGTAAAATAAGATTTTTTGATAGTATAAACCTTTAAGATTTATTAATGGAAAAATTAAAAGAAATAAAAACAAGAATATTAAATTAATTTTAGCAACTAATAAAAAGATAATTAGAGTAAAAAAAGCAATATATAAAAGTTCAGACCACTTTTTAAATCGGAACAGGTTTATCAATGAAAAAGCCAGACAAAACAATACGATACTAGTAAAGTATGTTGGATGAATCTTTAAAAAACGTATTTCTTCATATGCAAATTGTCTAAATTTTGAAACTCTATGGGCAACTATAAAAAAATCAGAAATAGAATAATTATAAAAAAAAGCAATTATGTAGACAAAAATTATAAAAAGACAGCTATTTTTTAAAACATTAATGTAAAGCTTTATTCTTTCATCTGAAAAGTTTGATTTTGGTATGAAATAGAAAAGAAGCGGAAAAAGCAAAAAAAACAGAACATTTTTTATAGGTTTTAATGTTTCAAAATTTTTAAAGTAAAATAAAGAAGAAATAAAAACGATCCAGAAAGGAATAGTAAAGAGAAAAACATCTTTACTTATAACAATTTTTATTTTACTTTGTACCAAATAAAAAATGGTATTAAATGACAATATAATAATTAAAAATGTTAGTAAACTCTCTTTAAAGAGAGGGAATAAAAAGAATAATGGAAGTATATATTGAAAGTTTTTTTCAGAATCAAAAATATTAATTTTCATAGTAGTACAATAAAAAATCAAATATATAGTTTTAAACTTGAAAAGTTAAAAAAGTGTAATAGAAAAAATTTTTTTTGCAAACAAAAATCTATACATTTGCTTCGTAAAAATTAAATTAAAAAATGAAGAAAACAATTATAATGTTAATTAGTGTAATTACACTAATTTCTTGTGGCAAAGACAAAGAAGAAGTTAAAGACAATGCTGTAGCAGAAGTTGTTAACAAATATTCATTAGAAATAGACGCCATTTATGAAAAGAATGATAGTATAAATGTTT
>DAINSR010000026.1:0-14891 GCA_036741255.1 Flavobacterium sp. | reverse complement strand
AAATAATAAGAAAGACACTTTTGTTAACTAATGAACATAAAAAACTAAATGAGCTCTTTAATTTTGGGTGTTAATTTGCGGAAGTCAGGAGTCTTTAAAGCATTTGTTTTATTGACTTTTACCCTTCCCGATTAATTAGCTTACGGATTTAAGGTATTACAAAATTTAAAAAAATCCGTGAGCACTTATTTTTATTGTATTTTTAGCTTTCATTGCGAAGTCTAATTAGGTCTAATTAGTTTTTCATCACAAAAGACGTGGTGGTACCAATACCAATAACACGGTCATATCTATCGTTATTCCCTCTAAAATATACCACAATGTTATATTTATTTTCTGTTTGAAAAAAATTTCCATCAACAGCATCTTCTTGATCTACAATACCATCTGAATTAGTTACAGTATATTCAAAATTATAAAAACCTTGTTTCATTAAAATTGCTTTTTCAAAATAGCCACTCTCTTTGTTATATTCCATTTTATACTCATCTGTTTTAGCATAATTGTTAAACAATCCGCCCACATATATAGCTTTATCTAAGTAAGGACTAGAGGCGTTAAGAGTAAAATATACCCAAGTATAATCTGCTTGAATTGCAGCATTTTGAGCATCTCTATTATAAATTAAAAACCTACCATTTATATCAGGAAAGTAAGTATAAGCTCTGTTTTTTCGTTCTTGGTTAGCATATAAATGCGTGTTGTAAATATCACCCGCAGTATATCTTAAAACAGTATTGTTTGTGGCTCTAATGGTGCTGTTTTCAAAATTCAAAAATTCATTTCCACCCCAAAATTGTGTTTCTTCATTATAGCGATAAACCAGCTCGTTACCAATGGTGTATTGTGGTGCAATATTGTGAATGGCGGTATCCCAGCGAGCGTTTTGAAAAATGCTCACTTTTATATTTTGCTTAGGATTTTGAAAAATGGCATCACCAAGATTTATCGTAAAATCTAAATTTTGTTTTGATTGAATCGTTTGAAGTGTTCTTGATTTTCTTACAACAGCAGGAATACGAATAATATCTTCATAGACCACAAATTTTCTTGAAAAAACCAACTCAGAATCATCATTAAAAATTTTAATCATGTAGTTGCCACTTTTGATAATTTTGTTAAATCGATTGGGAAATTGCTGCACATAATGTGAATATGTTTGAAGCGTATTATATGAATTTTCATAAGTTATAATACGTTGATTATCTAACCCTTGGAGGTATTCAACTTTAGCAAGGTTTGTAGGTTTCCAGTCGTGATTATATTGAGTGATGGTGTAATAATAATCGGCTTCATTGCCATACAAATCATCAAATTGAAGCTCAAAAGGTTCGCCTAACCTAAAAAAAGGAAGAGCAACAGAATCTCGCTGATGAAAACATATCGTTTTAATATGATAGGGAGGTTCTGTCTCTTGTTCAATAGTTTGAGAACATACTTTCCCAATACACACAAAAACAAATAAAAGAAAGCTAATTTTTTTCATAATCAACGGTTCTAAAGTGTAAAAATAATAAAACAAAAAACAACACGGCAAAAATTGTGCATTTATGTAAAACAAAAATTATTTAGAACGATATTAAATAGCGTAATCCCGTATTATTTTTTGGTGTGCAAATTTGTAAATTATTAAATTTGCACACTTTATAAATATTACTAACATATATAAAATACATATGTCAAAAGACATTCGAATTAAAAAAGGTTTAGACCTTAAATTAAAGGGAGAGGCTGAGAAAGTTGTTTCTGATGTAGCCCGCTCGAAAGTCTATGCCATTAGTCCTTCAGATTTTCATGGAGTAATCCCTAAAATGACTGTTAAAGAAGGTGCTAAAATCAAGGCAGGTGAGGTAATTTTCTATTCAAAAAATGATGAGTCGGTAAAATTTGTGTCTCCTGTAAGTGGTATTATTCAAGAAATTATTAGAGGTGAAAAAAGAGTTATTTTACAAGTTCTTATTGCCGCAGATTCTCAAGATGAATACTTAGAGCATAGCAAAAAAAATCCTAGTAATTTATCACAGGATGAGGTTAAGGCTCATTTATTAGCCTCTGGTTGCTGGCCATTTATCAAGCAGCGTCCTTATGATATCATTGCAAAATCTACTGACACACCTAAATCTATTTTCATCTCGGCTCATGCAACGGCTCCATTGGCAGCAGACGTTGAATTTGCTTTAGAAAATAAATTAGAAGCTTTTCAGACTGGTATAGACGCATTGAGCAAACTGACCACTGGGAAAATACATTTGAGTGTTAAAGGAAAAGGTAAATCTATCTTTAAAGAAGTGAAAGGGGTTTCGCTTCATCATGTTTATGGGCCTCACCCATCTGGAAATGTAGGAGTTCAAATTGAAAAAATAGACCCAATAAGTGCTGGAGAGCGAGTTTGGACAGTTTCCCCACAAGACGTTGTAGTCATTGGCGAATTATTTTTAACAGGAATATTCAATTTAACACGAACAGTAGCATTAGTGGGTTCAGAAGTTAAAAAACCACAATATTACTCTGTCAAAGCAGGTAGTTCAATTTCAGATTTAGTTTCAAATCGCATTAACAATGATAATGTACGCATCATTTCTGGTGATGTGCTCACAGGAAAAAAAGTGTCATCAAATGGTTTCTTAGGGTTTTATAGCAATGTAGTTTCTGTAATACCAGAAGGGAACACTTACAGAATGTTTGGCTGGATGCCCTTTGCTTCCCCTAATATTCATAGTGCTTCAAGAACAGGTTTGTCTTGGTTAATGCCAGGCAAAAAATTTAAACCCAACACTAATTTAAACGGAGAAGAAAGAGCCCTTGTAGTAACTGGCGAAATGGAATCTGTAATGCCAATGGATATTTATCCAATGCAATTATTAAAAGCTTGTTTGTCTGAAGATATAGACAAAATGGAAAGTTTAGGAATCTATGAAGTTGCCCCTGAGGATTTTGCTCTAATTGATTACACGAATACATCTAAATTAGAAGCTCAAGAAATAATTCGTGAAGCACTAGATTTAATGATTAAAGAAGTAGGATAATATATGAAATTTTTAAGAGATAAATTAGACCAAATTAAAAAGCCTTTTGAGAAAGGGCAAAAATTTGAAAAGTTTGCACCCGCCATCAATGCATTAGACACATTTTTATTTGTACCTAATCACACCACAAAGCACGGGGCACATATTAGAGACGCTGTTGATTTAAAAAGAACCATGATTACAGTTATCATAGCTCTTATTCCAGCATTATTATTTGGTATTTACAATGCGGGTTATCAACATTTTATTCAACTAAACGACGGAATTTTACCCCCATTTTTAGACATTTTCATGCATGGATTGTCAAAAGTTTTACCCATGATAATTGTTTCTTATGGCGTGGGACTAGGAATAGAATTTGCCTTTGCAATATGGAGAGGGCACGAGGTAAATGAAGGATACTTAGTTTCTGGTTTGCTGATTCCAATGGTTATGCCCATTGACTTTCCTTTGTGGATGTTAGCCATTTCAGTAGCTTTTGCAGTTTTAATAGGTAAAGAAGCTTTTGGAGGAACAGGAATGAATATTTTTAATCCTGCTTTATTGGCAAGAGCTTTTGCTTTTTTTGCATATCCTTTATTTATGTCAGGAGATAAAATTTGGGTTAGTGAAGCAAGCACTACAGATGCAATTTCTGGCGAAACCATACTGGGTGCGTTAGCAAATGGCAAAGAAGTAGCTTACACTTCTATGGATATGTTCTTAGGGTTTATACCCGGATCCATTGCAGAAACCTCTACATTGGCGGTTTTAATTGGTGCATTCATACTCATTTTTACAGGTGTGGGTAGCTGGAAAATCATGCTTTCTGGTGTTATTGGGGCTTCCTTAACCACATTAATGTTTAATTCTTTAGGATTAACTGCTTTAATGAATTTTGAATGGACAAACCATTTAATAGTTGGTGGTTTTGCATTTGGTATTGTATTTATGGCAACTGACCCAGTATCTGCAGCTCAAACAGAAAAAGGAAAAGTTATATATGGTCTTTTAATAGGTTTCTTTGCAATGCTTATTAGAATATTTAACCCTGCATATCCTGAAGGAATTATGTTAGCTATATTGTTAATGAATACACTAGCACCCACAATAGATTACTTTGTGGTTAGTGGTAATATTGCAAAAAGGAAAAAACGATTAGCTAAGTCTAAACAATTAAAAACAGTGTAGTTATGAATAGAGAGAGTAATGGATATACGTTTTTATTTGCAATTGTTATGGTTGTTTTAGTTGCCTCTGCCTTATCATTTGCAGCAACGGCACTAAAACCAGATCAAGATGCGAATATTAAAAAAGAAAAAATGCAGTACATTCTAAAATCTTTTGGAGTTACTGTAGATAGAGATGCATCAGAAAAAGCCTATGAAAAGCATATTACAAGCGAAATTGTTTTTGATGAAAACGGAAACGAAATTAGCAAAGATGCTTTTACAGTGGATATTGCTAAAGAAAAAGGGAAGTTTCCAATTTTTAATGCTGAAAAAGACGGTAAAAAATTTTACGTTATACCCGTAAGAGGGATGGGACTTTGGGATGCTATTTGGGGGTATGTTTCAGTTGACGAAAACTTAAAAGTTGATGGTATTGTATTTGACCATAAAGCAGAAACTCCTGGACTAGGAGGTGAGATTACACAAGATTATTTTCAAAAAAGTTTCATTGGTGAACATGTTTTTGATGCTTCTGGAAATTTACAAGGACTAAAAGTAGTTAAAGGATATTCTGGTAAAGACAATAAAGAAGATGGTGAGGTAGATGCTATTTCTGGAGCTACTTTAACAGGAAATGGAGTTACTGAAATGCTAGTTAGAGGTTTAAAACCTTATGAGAAATATTTAAAATCAAATAAAAAATAATCGTCATGGCAAAAAACAACAAAGAAGGATTATTTTCAAAAAGTAATATAAAATTAATTACAAATCCATTTAATGATGACAACCCTGTAACAGTACAGGTTTTAGGTATTTGTTCAGCATTAGCAGTAACCGTTCAAATGAAAAATGCTTTTGTAATGGCACTTTCAGTAACGGCAGTTGTTGCTTTTGGTAATGTAATTATATCTTTATTAAGAAATTTAATTCCAAGTAGAATCCGAATTATTGTGCAATTAGTGGTTGCGGCGGCTCTTGTAATTTTAGTTGACCAAATTTTAAAAGCTTATGCTTATGATATCAGCAAACAATTGTCTGTATTTGTAGGGCTAATTATCACTAACTGTATCTTAATGGGACGTTTTGAAGCCTTTGCCCTAGGAAACAAACCTTGGCCTGCTTTTTTAGACGGTTTAGGAAACGGTTTAGGCTATGGAATTATTTTGATGGTAGTAGCTTTTTTTAGAGAATTACTAGGTTCAGGAAAATTATTTGGAGTTGAAATTCTTGGAAATTCTGTAGAAAAAACAGGACTTTATGCTTCAGGGTATGTTAATAATGGTTTTATGTTATTAGCACCTATGGCTTTAGTAATGGTAGGTATTGTAATATGGGTACAAAGAGGTATTAATAAAAAATTAATCGAGAAAAAATAATAGCTATGTTTGAATATGTCAATATATTTTTAAAATCAGTTTTCATTGACAACATGATTTTTGCCTACTTTTTAGGAATGTGTTCGTTTTTAGCCGTTTCAAAAAAAGTATCAACAGCTATAGGTCTTGGTATTGCTGTAACTTTTGTTCAAGTAATCACAGTTCCCTTAAATTACTTAATTTATCATTACGTTTTAGGAGCTGGGGCATTAGCATGGTTAGACCCTTCATTTGCTGAATTAGATTTAAGTTTCTTAACTTTTATTTTGTTCATAGCATCTGTTGCAACAATGGTTCAACTGGTAGAAATGATTGTAGAGAAATTTTCACCTTCATTATACAATTCACTTGGTATTTTCTTACCACTAATAGCCGTAAACTGTGCCATTCTAGGAGGTTCACTGTTTATGCAACAAAGAGTAGATGGTGGTACTTATTCTTCATTAGGTCATGTTGTAACTTTTGGATTCGCCTCTGGACTAGGTTGGACAATTGCAATTGTGGCAATGGCTGCTATTAGAGAAAAAATGGAGTATTCAAATGTACTTGCTCCATTAAGAGGTTTAGGGATTACATTTATTTTAACGGGTTTAATGGCAATTGGTTTCATGAGTTTTGGTGGAATTGACATTAATCTAATAAATAAAAAACAAGTTGTTAAAGCAGAAGTCCCCGCCACAACTGTAGTAAATGAAACTGCGGTTTCAGACTCTGTTCAAGTTGCTGTTGATTCTGTAAAGATTGATTCAACTCAGGTAGTTAAATAACAATATAACATTAAAAATTGAACTCATGTTTAGTATAACAGAATTAGTTACTTATTCAATTTTAGCTTTCTTAGTCCTTATTTTATTAATGGTTTTTATGCTAGTGTATGCAAAATCTAAATTAGTAAACTCTGGTGCGGTAACCATTAAGATAAATGGCGAAAATGAAATTGAAGTGGGTGGCGGTAGTACACTTTTAACTACTCTAGGAAACAATAAAATATTTTTACCCTCTGCTTGTGGCGGTGGCGGTTCTTGCTTACAATGTAAATGTAAAGTTTTAGAAGGTGGTGGTGAGCCATTACCCACAGAAATTCCCAACTTTTCTCGTAAAGAACTAGCCGAAGGTTGGAGGTTAGGATGCCAAGTTAAAGTTAAAAATAACATGGTAATTGAAGTTCCAGAAGAAGTATTTGGTATTAAGAAATTTACTGCTAAAGTATATTCAAACTACAACGTAGCTTCTTTTATCAAAGAATTTATTGTAGAATTGCCAGATGATATGCACTATGAAGCTGGAGGATATATCCAAATAGAAATTCCTAAATGCGAAGTTAAATTTTCTGATATGGATATCACAGCTCATCCAGAAGAACACCCTGGAGATCCAGATAAATTTAAGGCAGAATGGGATAAGTTTAAATTATGGCCTTTAGTGATGAAGAATGATGATTTAGTAGAACGAGCTTATTCAATGGCCTCTTGCCCTGCTGAAGGAAGAAAAATAATGTTGAACGTTCGTATTGCAACTCCACCATTTGATAGAGCTACAAACGATTGGATGAAGGTAAACCCGGGTATTGCTTCTTCTTATGTGTTCTCAAGAAAAACAGGTGATGAAGTTGTGGTTTCTGGTCCTTATGGCGAATTTTTCATCAACGAATCAGAAGCAGAAATGTTGTATGTGGGTGGTGGTGCAGGAATGGCTCCTATGCGTTCACATTTATATCATTTATTCCGTACTCTAAAAACAGGTAGAAAAGTAACCTATTGGTATGGTGGACGTTCTAAAAGAGAATTATTTTATGTAGATCATTTTAAGGCATTAGAAAAAGATTTTCCAAACTTTAAATTTTACATGGCACTTTCAGAACCTATGCCCGAAGATAACTGGAAAGTTAAAGATTCATTAGATGGTGAGGGCGATGGCTTTGTGGGTTTTATTCATAATGTGGTGATAGACAATTATCTATCTAAACATGATGAACCAGAGGATATTGAGTTATATTTCTGTGGTCCTCCAATGATGAATAAAGCTGTTCAAAAAATGGGTGAAGACTTTGGTTTAGACCCAGACAATATTAGGTTTGACGACTTTGGTGGTTAAATAATTAATAAAGGCTTGCGTATTCATTTCGTAAGCCTTTTTTAATCATACTATATTTAATTTTTAAAATTGAGTTTGTATTATGAAAGAATTTTCAGAGTCAGATCTTCATCAAATAGCCATGAATCATGTGGGTAAAGATTTAGAAAATAATGGATTTGAATTTATTGCTGTAAATAGCCAACTCAAAAAACATCCTCAGTTTGTTTGTGTGGATAAACTTACAAACACCTTACACTTTGTACTTGTTAAAGCAGTTTTGTATCCTAATAATCCCAATGAATATGATATGGTTTTTATGGAAAAAGTAATCCAACATGCAAAATCAAAAAACGCAAAAGTGTTCTTTGCGGGCGTTGGGTTTGCAAATGCCAATGACTTAGAACAACCTCTGTATAACAATCAAGATTACATTTTAAATTATAAAGGAATTGAAGAAATTTTATAGCGTTATAATAGTTATTATTTTGTTATTCTCTTGTGAAAAAAAAACGAAATTTTATACTATTCAGGGCGAAGCTCAAGGGAGTACTTATTCTATTAAATATATTTCAACTGATGAAAAAGTAACTAAAAATCAAATTGATTCAATACTAACAGCTTTTGATTTATCACTCTCTACGTATCGGACGGATTCTAAAATTTCTAAAATTAATTTAGGAGATTCTACCATAGTAATTGATACTTTTTTTGAAGAAACTTTTAAAGCTTCAAACCAATTATATAAAGAAACAAACGGTCTTTTTGACCCAACAGTGGGTGTTTTAGTAAATGCTTATGGTTTTGGTCCTAATAAAACTAGAAAAAACCTAAATCAAAAACAAATTGACAGTTTACTCACTTTTGTTGGTTTTAACAAAGTAAGACTAAACAGCAATAAAACCATAACAAAAAAACACAAAGAAACTTATTTTGATTTTAATGCCATAGCACAAGGATACGCTGTTGATGTTGTTTCAGATTTTTTAAAATCAAAGGGGATTGAAAATTTAATTGTTGAAATAGGTGGCGAAATCGTAGCAAAAGGGAGCAATATCATTGAAAATAAAAATTGGACTATTGGAATAGACGACCCTTTACAGAGCAATGGTAAACGTAGGCTTGTTACTAAAATAAAGATGAAAAACTTAGGCATGGCAACTTCGGGCAATTATAGAAAAGTTATAACCGACTCCATTACAGGCGAAAAATTTGTTCACACCATAAACCCAAAAACAGGAAAACCACAAAAAGGAAAAATTCTTAGTGCCACCGTTTTAGCCAGTAATTGCAAAATGGCCGATGGCTATGCAACTGCTTTTATGGTCATGGATATTGAAAAAAGCATAGCATTTATTAAAAACAAACCTAACTTGTATGTGTTTTTTATATATGCAGCCACAGATGGAAGTGTAAAACAATACAAAAACAAAAAATTTACAAGCCTAGAATAAGTTATAAAATTAATACTATGGATTAAAAGTTTTTTTAGGAGTTTCAATTTCAACTGTTGGCTATTAATTTTTTGTGGTAATTTGTATGTTATATACTATTTAGATTTATACAAAGGAACAGCAGAGCATGCCTCACCATACATGATACTTTTTGCAAACGGAATTAGTTTTTGAACCGCTAAAACATAAGCTTCTTTTGGGACGGGTTTATTTGAACAGCCTTTTAAAATTACTGGTTTTTTATCATATTTAGTAAAATCTAATTGATTTAACTTTTCTTGATATACATTAATTAACACATCATTTTTATTACCTGAAACTACTTTTTTTGCAACCCCTGTTAAATAAGTGGTTACAAGTGCAAATGTCCAGGCAGGTAAAATGGCATCAGTGGCACAAAATAGGGCTATATAGCTGTTTTTATAAACAGACCAATCAAACGATTTTAAAGTTTTTCTAAATTCTTTTTCTTTTAGTAAAAAACCATCTTCAAGCCACTGAGAAACATCTATGGCATGGATGGGTTCAGTGGGATAAATATCTTCTAAATCAAAAACTTCTAAACTACTTTGTGCTACCTTGTTGATAATTTCTTTTTCCATATTTACTTTTTATTGATATCCCTGTGCCTGAAGGGTAAATAATTGTGCATATAATTTATTGTTTTCCATCAATTCTAAATGGGTGCCAGTTTCTAAAATAGAGCCTTCTTGCAACACAATAATTCGGTCTGCTTTGCGAACGGTACTAAATCTGTGAGAAATAATGATGCTAGTTTTATTAGTTATTAAATGTATTAATCGTTCAAAAACTTCGCTTTCTGCTTTTGAATCAAGTGCCGATGTGGGTTCGTCTAAAATTATTACTTCTGCATTTTTCATATAGGCTCTTGCTAAAGCAATTTTTTGCCACTGCCCTCCCGATAATTCTTGTCCTCTTACAAATCGCTTCCCTAGCTGTTGTTCATATCCATGAGCTAATTCGGCAATAACCTCATCTGCTAAACTTAACTGGGCTGCCTTTTCAATTTGTGATTGGTTATTAATTTCATCTATCTTCCCAATGGCAATATTTTCTCTCACCGTAAGTTCATATCTAAAGAAATCCTGAAATAAAACACCAAAATATGCCTGATATTCACTTTTATTATATCTACTAATAGGCATTCCGTCTAATAAAATTTTACCCGATGTGGGTTCGTAAAACCGAAGTAAAAGTTTTGTGAGTGTAGTTTTTCCTGCTCCATTTTGTCCTACGAAAGCAATTTTTTCACCTGCC
This sequence comes from Flavobacterium sp., assembly GCA_036741255.1. Classification (GTDB taxonomy): domain Bacteria; phylum Bacteroidota; class Bacteroidia; order Flavobacteriales; family Flavobacteriaceae; genus Flavobacterium. The sequence goes on along the minus strand of DAINSR010000026.1, from coordinate 4,533 downwards.
TTTATTGTAAAGCTTACCCCTTTTAATATTTGATTTTCTGACTCTGGATATGAAAAATAAACATCTACAAACTCAAAACCGTGTTGAATTACCTTAGGTAAGGCTATTTCTGTTTCTGAGGCTTTATTAATACGAATGTCTAAAAAATCAAAGTAGTCTTTTAAGTATAACGAGCTTTCAGAAATGCGTGTAAATTTTGAAAAAAAATCCTGTAAACTCTTCATTAATCGGTTAAAACTTCCTGATAAAAAAGTGAGTTCGCCCAGTGTAATTACCCCAAGTAAAACTCTATAAATAATAAATACATAGGCTGCATAATAACTGATAGAACCAATCAAATTAAATAAAAATCCAAAGCTTGAACGCTTTACCACTAATGTTTTATTGAGCTTGAAATATTTTATGGCTAAATTTTTAAACCTTTTAACTATAAAATCGGTTAAGTTGAATAGTTTTATCTCTTTTGCTGTTTTATCATTAGCACCTATATATCTGAGGTAATCTAATTCGCGTCTTTCAGCAGTCCAACTTCGAGCTAACGAATATTGTTGCTGACTAAAGCGAACTTCATTTATAAACGAAGGTATAATACTTAAAATCAATAAAATAATTAAATATGGTTCAAAATAAACTAAACCCGCAACTAACAAAATTATAGACAATAGAGTTTGTATCTGCCCCAGCACATTAGACATCAAATCCACACGACCAGTGGTTTGTGTTCGGGCACGTTCTAGTTTGTCATAAAACTCAGAATTTTCTAACAAGCTAATATCTACTTCATTTGTTTTTTCAATAATTTTAATTGAGGTATTGATGTTGTACTGATCCCCTAAAATTCCGTCTGTTAAAGATATTGCTCTGCTCATTAAATCAGATAAAATCACTAAGATAAACTCGAGTAATACATACTGCCAAAGAGCTGAAAAATCTTTAATTCCTTGTGAGGTAATAAAAATTATTTGGTCTATAATAATTTTACCAACCCATAAAATAGCAATAGGCAACACCGCAGCAACCCATCTGCATAGTGCTGACACAATGAATAATTTTTTATTTGTTTGCCAAATTTCTTTAAAAAAACGAGGCAACAACACCAGAGAATTAAAAGAATCTTTTAATTTAACTTTTTTAGTATCGCCAAGTGATTTTAGTTGAAAAAGAGCCATTCTTTTTAATTAATTCATTATAATTTACTCACAAATAAGTCTAAAAAGTTTAAATCACTTCATTATATTATACATTATTCTTCGTTAACCGGAATGTGTTTTTCATTGCAATAATTTTCAACTTCTGTGTCATTTGCAAAGTAACTATCACAAAATTCATCAAGTTCCTTTTCCGCTCCTGATACATATTTTTCATTTGCAGTCATTAATTTCTCTGTCTGTTCTATAAATTTTTCAAATTCTTTATTCATCTTACAAAGTTTATCGATCGTCTTAAAGTCTAAATTTCTATAAACAGCAGGATAAAGCACTTTACTTTGATAAGGATTTGCGTTTAGTTCTATAATTCCAATTCCAAAAGATTGATTAAGTCGAGCCATTTCATCGTTTAAACTGTCGCTAAATTCAAACGCAACTAAATATCCGTAGTTTGCCCAGCTTGAATTTGAAACAGCCTGAAAAAATGCCTTTTTAAGTTCACTATCGCTATTAATCTCTTTTTTAAGTTCATACGAACTTAATTTGAAAGTATCTACTCTGTTTATAGATTTTAAAAAGTTTTGGCTAGCTTTTGTTTGTAGGTTTAAGAATTTAATGCCAACCATATCCGGATGTGTCCAAATTTGGTTACTATCTTTTCCGTTTGATTGTTCATGAAAGATAGTTTTTGAATAGGTATCAGAATTTTTTAGATAACTACACAAAAGTTTGTGTAAATCTCTTTCTTCGTATGTTTTATTTTTTAGAGGTTTTTTTTGTTTTGTGTCGTCAGTTTTATCTTCACCGCTTAGTATTTCAATGCCAATATTTTGCTCGTTTTTTGTTAGATAATAGAAGTAAGTTCCGTTATTTTGCTTTATTCTTTTTACTCTTGTATCACCAGTACGAATGAAATCTCCAAGTTGAGCCGATACTGTGGCAGGAGGAGTTTTTCCAGCAAATTCGTAGTAACTATTTGCTAATATATGGTCGCAAATTTCAACAGAATTAGCCAATTTGTTTAAATCTAAAAGGGCTTTTATAATTGCTTCTTTAATTTTCATTGTTATCTGTCTTTCTATTTTGTTACCATGATTTGCTTCTTAACTAAAACCAACAAATCAAAGCATTCCTAATTCTAATTTTGCTTCTTCACTCATTAAATCTTTACTCCATGGCGGGTCAAAAGTAATTTCAACTTCGCACGATTTTACAATATCTATTGATTTTATTTTTTCTTCAACTTCAAGCGGCAATGTTTCTGCCACGGGACAGTTGGGAGAAGTAAGCGTCATTAAAATTTTAACTTCAAAATCTTCATTAATCATCACATCATATACTAGGCCTAGTTCGTATATATCCACAGGAATTTCTGGGTCATAAATTTGTTTTAATGTATTTACAACTTGTTCGCCTAAGTTTGTGGTGTCGTTATATTCTTCCATGTTCATTATTTTATTTTGCGGTTAGTTTTTTATTTTAAAATGACATTGTTAAAAATCATTTATGATGATTGGTTTTTTGATTGAAACCCTAAGGCATACATTTTTATTTTTTTTACCATAGACACTAAACCATTAGCTCGTGTGGGTGATAGATGTTCTTTTAGTCCTATGGCATCAATAAAATCTGTATTTGCCTCTAGTATTGCTTGCGGACTTTGATTTGAAAACACTCTAATTAAAATGGCAATAATACCTTTAGTCAAAATGGCATCGCTATCAGATGTAAAAACAAGCAGACCGTTTTGTTCTTCAGCATGAACCCAAACTTTTGATTGACATCCTTTAATTATATTTTCTTCGGTTTTATACTTTTCGTCAATTAAAGGTAGTGTTTTACCTAATTCAATAATATATTCATAACGTTGCATCCAATCGTCAAACATTGAAAACTCGTCAATTATTTCGTTTTGTATTTCTTGTATATTCACTTTTAAAATATTTTTGTTGTTTTCATGTTGCTTAAAATTTTGGGTTTTATGTTTTAATTAAGACAACATCAGTTTTGCCTTTTTTAATGCCTCAACAAAAATGTCAATTTCTTCTTTTGTGTTATAGAAAGAAAAACTAGCTCTTATAGTTCCTGGAATTTTGAAAAAATCCATAATTGGTTGTGCACAATGATGCCCAGTTCTTACAGCTATGCCCAGTTTATCAATAATACTACCAATATCATAAGGATGAATTTGTGCAATATTAAAAGATATAACTGCTGTTTTATTTTTTAAATTTGTGGGACCATAAATATGTAATCCATCAATTTCTTTGAGTTTTGCAGTGGCATAATGCAAAAGTTCTTGCTCATGAAGGGCTATGTTTTCAAAACCCACTTTGTTCATAAAATCCACTGCAACTCCAGTTACAATTCCGCCTGCGATATTAGGAGTTCCTGCTTCAAATTTAAATGGCAATTGGTTGTATGAGGTAAATCTGCATAAGTTGTTTTTTCAAAAGTAACGCTTGCAATCATTTCACCCCCACCTTTATAAGGAGGAAGTTTTCTAAGCCATTCTTGTTTGCCATATAAAATTCCCACACCCGTTGGCCCACACATTTTATGTACAGATGCCAAATAAAAATCTGCATCAAGTTCTTGCACATCGGGTTTTAAATGCGGACAAGATTGTGCACCATCAATCAAAACACAAGCCCCCACTTTGTGGGCTTTTTCAATTATTTCTTTAATAGGATTTATAGTGCCTAGTGCATTTGAAATATGATTACAACACACTATTTTTGTTTTAGTAGAAAGCATTTTGTCATATTCATCCATCATTAATTCACCCTCATTATTCATGGGAATTACCTTTAAAACAGCACCTGTTTTTTCACAGAGCATTTGCCAAGGCACAATATTACTATGATGCTCTAGGGCAGAGATGATTATTTGGTCATCAGTTTTTACTAAAGACTCAAATCCTGATGCAACTAAATTGACACTCTCAGTAGTGCCAGAAGTAAAAAGTATTTCAAAAGGCTCTTTTGCATTAAAATGTTTTTGAACTTTTAAACGTGCTTCTTCATAGGCATTAGTAGCCATTTGGCTTAATGTGTGCACCCCTCTGTGAATGTTAGCATTATAATTTGAATAATAATCTACTAAAGCATCAATAACTACTTGTGGTTTTTGTGTAGTAGCACCATTATCAAAATAAATTAAGGGTTTTCCGTTTACTTTTTGCTGAAGAATAGGAAACTGAGCACGAATTTTATTGATGTCTAACATTGCATTTGTTTTAAATACAAATTTACAATATCATTATTTAAAATTAGAATAAATAAAGGTTAAAAATGAAGTGATTTAAACTTTTTGCATTTTAGCGAAAATTAAGGATTTTGTATCCAATTAAAATCTTTTTTAAGTTGCATAGCTGGGCTACGGA
>DAINSR010000025.1:0-15084 GCA_036741255.1 Flavobacterium sp. | reverse complement strand
ATTGCCGTGCTCACCTTTGTTAAAGAGCAAATGCAACCCATTGAAAACAAAGACGCACTTGACTTATTTTCTATATTAGAAACTAAACCCCAACCCTTAAATGCTTTAATTGTTGCCCCATCATCACTAATTTTTAACTGGGAAAACGAACTTAAAAAATTTGCACCGTTTTTAAAAGTAGCCTCATATAGTGGACGAGACAGACAAAGTATCAAAAAAAAATTACTAGAATATGATGTAATAATTACCTCATATACTATTGTTTTAAAAGACATTGAGTTTTTAAAATCTCTTTTGTTTTCTTACATAATTTTAGACGAAAGCCAATATATCAAAAACAAATCTTCAAAAATCTTCTCGGCTATAAATCAGCTTACTGTTCACCACAAAATTACGCTGAGTGGCACACCCATTGAAAACTCATTAGATGATTTGTGGTCGCAAATGCAATTTATAAACCCCAACTTGTTAGGAAATTATTCATTTTTTAAGGATAATTTTAAAATACCCATTGAAAAAAAGTGCGATGAAGATGTGATAGTAAATCTAAAAAAATTAATAAATCCATATATTTTAAGAAGAACAAAAGAACAAGTTGCTAAAGATTTACCCGAACTTACAGAACAAGTTTTTTACTCAGAAATGCAACCCGAACAACTAAAATTATATGACCAAGAAAAATCTGCCGCACGCAATCATCTATTAGACTTAAAGCAGCAAAAAAATAAAATAAACGTGCTAAACGTACTTTTAAAATTAAGACAAATAGCAAATCATCCTGTTTTAATTGATATAAAAAACCATTCCTCAGGAAAATTTACAGATGTTGTAGAATATTTAGAAACGCTTTTAAAAGCTAAACAAAAAATACTCGTTTTTAGTTCATTTGTAAAACACCTAGAGTTATATACAACTTGGTGCCAAGAAAACAACTATAATTATAGCTTGTTAACAGGTAGTGTAATAGGAGATGACAAAGAAAAAGTTATTACTAATTTTCAAAACAATCCTGAAAACCAATTGTTTTTTATTTCTTTGAAAGCGGGAGGAGTAGGTTTAAATTTAACAGCTGCAAATTATATTGTTATTTTAGATCCCTGGTGGAATCCATTTACAGAAAAACAAGCCATTGCAAGAGCACATAGAATTGGTCAAGAAAAACAAGTGCATGTAATGCGTTTTATTGCAAAAAACAGCATTGAAGAAAAAATAATATCGCTACAGAAAAACAAAAAAGACTTGTCTGATTCTATAATTCAAGAAAGTGAAATTCCTGCTTCAATCATAGAAAATTTATCTTATTTATTAGAATAATAGCCTCAATATATTTCTTTAGTTTTATTATTTTTGTGCAAAACAATTAACAGATGTCATCATTTTATAAATTAGCCATTAAAGAAATTAAAAAAGAAACCTCTCAAGCCGTTTCTATCTTATTTCAAATTCCAGAAGAATTAAAAGACAAATATCAGTTTGTTGCAGGTCAATATGTTACTCTAAAACTTACGCTTGATGGTCAGGAAATACGCAGAGCCTATTCTATTTGTAGTAGTCCAAAAAGTGGCGAACTGCGCATTGCTGTTAAAGCAATAAAAAACGGTTTCTTTTCAAAATTTGCAAACGAAGACTTAAAAGTAGGTAGTTTATTAGATGTGAGTATGCCCGAAGGAAAGTTTGTTTTAGAACCCAAATTTGAAGCTCAAAAAAACTATGTGGCATTCGTTGCTGGTAGCGGCATAACTCCTGTAATGTCTATGCTTCAAACCGTTTTAAACGAAGAGCCAAACAGCACTTTTGTACTTGTGTATGGAAACAAAAATCTTGATGAAACGTTGTTTTACAATCAACTTCATGAATTGCAATTACAACACGTGGGGCGTTTATTTGTTCATTATGCTTTTAGTAGAGTACATGCAGAAAACCAACTTTTTGGTAGAATAGACAAATCTGCAGTAAATTTTATTTTAAAAAACAAACATGCTGAAAAGCAATTTTCTAAATATTTTTTGTGCGGTCCAGAACAAATGATTGACAGTGTAAAGGCAAGTTTAAAAGAACACAACGTTTCAGAAAAAGACATAAAATTTGAATTGTTCACAGCACCCATTTCAAAAAATGATATACAAATTACACATGAAGGCAACACAATTATTACGGTTTTAGTTGATAGCGAAGAAGTTACCTTTCAAATGAGCCCAAAATTAACGTTGCTAGAAGCCGCACTCAAACAAGGCATAGACGCCCCTTATTCGTGTCAAGGAGGGATTTGTAGTAGTTGCATTGCTAAGATTACCTCAGGAACGGCAACCATGAAAAAAAACTCTATATTAACAGATAAAGAAATAGAAGAAGGTTTAATATTAACCTGTCAAGCACACCCAATATCTGCCGATATTTTTGTAGATTATGATGATGTATAAAACGTAGTCTTATTTTATTTGTTGCAATCCAGTGATCAGTAGGAAAAAAATTATAGATTTAGTTACTATATATTTAAATAGTCAATGAAATGATTTAAACTTTTTTAATTGAAGCGAAAAACAGGGATTTTTTCCAGATTTTAGCTTTTTTGCACTACATAGGGTCTGCTGAAAAACTATTAATCTACTTTTTTATATCAAAAGACCATTTTTTTGATAAATTTTAAAGAATTATGATCAAAATCAACTTTATTTTCTCGGATTTTAGGTGTTTTTTTTATGATTTTTTATATAACAAAAAAACAAATGCAAGGTTTTTGAAACATTTTTTAAAATTTCCTTGCACCTGCTATTTCAAAAAACTCCTTAACAACAATAAATTCAATATTTTTAGGTTTTCCAGCAGCCCCTACATAGCAGAGTTACAGAGTGAAAAAACAGATGAAGTATGGAAGAAAAAGAACATTTTGTAGCCAATTGAAAAAAGTTTAAACTACTTCCAAAATTAAAAGTTAGACTTAAATCCTCACAATTTAAAATTCTTTTCCTTTTTTTCAAGTTCCGCCTGAAACTCCTCCATAACAGGTTTTACGGTGCTTTCGGGTAAATCAGAAATTCTTATATACATTAATCCATCAACAGCATTGTTAAATAAGGGATCTACATTAAAAGCCACCACTCGAGCATTTTGTTTGATATATTTTTTTATTAAAACAGGCAAACGAAGGTTTCCGGGTTCAATTTCGTCTATTATTTTATCAAATTTATTCAAATCAGACTCGGTTTCATTAAAAACAAAATCCTTGTCAGCATCTTTTAATTTAACTTTATATTCTTTTTTTGGGTTTATATATTGAGCCACATACGGATCATAATAATGTGATTTCATAAACTCAATCATCAACGATTTAGAGAAATCTGTAAATTGATTGCTAATGCTCACCCCACCTATCAAGTATTTATGCTCAGGATAATGCAACGTTGTGTGCACAATTCCTTTCCAAAGTAAAAACAAAGGCATCGGTTTATGTTGGTATTCCTTTGTAACAAAAGCACGCCCCATTTCTATAGATTTGCTCATCATGTCAAATAACTCGGGTTCAAACCGAAAAAGTTCGTGCAAATAAAATCCGTCAATACCATATTTTGGATATATATGTACCCCTAAACCCATTCTATAGGCACCTGCTATTAGTTTTGTTTCGTTATCCCACAAGAACATGTGATGATAATAACTGTCATATTGATCTAAATCTATCGACTCATTTGTTCCTTCTCCCACTGCTCTAAAAGTAATTTCGCGCAATCGTCCTATTTCATGTAAAATATTTGGTATATTGGCAGCTGTAGTAAAATAAACCTCATAATTTTTACTTTGTAGCAACCTGCAATTCATTTTTTCACACAGTGCCACTTCTTCAATAATTTGCTCATGATTTGCTGGTAAAACTATTTGTTTAGGTGGTTTAGGCGGATTCAAATTTAAGTTTGCGGCCTTAAAAAACGAACTCTCTTGTTCAAAAGAATTAGAAAGCATATAGGTTTTTTTTCTTAAAAAATCGCCATAGGATTCCAGCGTTTCAAATTCATTTTGTTCAGCAGTAGAAATGGGTTTGCCTATGCGTACTTTAATAATTCTATTTTTTTGAGCTAGTAGTTCGCTGGGCAGTTTTGCAGTTCTAAACGTGTCGTTTAATTGAGATAAAAAGTAAAACAATCGGCTGTTTTTAGCATGAAAATAAATGGGTACAACCGGGACATTTGCTTTTTTAATAAACTTTATAGCACCTTCTTCCCAGGGTTTATCTACAATTAATCTTCCGTCTTTATATGTAGAAACTTCACCCGCCGGAAAAATACCTAGTGGTTTTCCATCACTCAAATGCCTCAATGATTCTTTTAATCCGTTAACGCTTGATTTTGCATCTTTGTGGCTTTCAAACGGATTAACCGGCATTATATAGGGCTTCATTGGTATAATACGATTTAATAAAAAATTGGCTATAATTTTAAAATTAGGCTCTCTCTCAAGCATCAATTTTAATAATAAAATTCCATCAATACCCCCAAGCGGATGATTTGAAATAGTGATGTAAGCACCCGTTTTAGGCAATCGTTTTAAATCTTCTTCGGGTATTTCAAATTTAATTTCAAAATCATCTAACAAACCATCTAAAAATGCAACTCCTTCTAAATGCTTATTACGATTATATATTGTATTGAGAGTAGAAATTTTAGTCACTTTCATAAGTAACCAACCTATAAAAGTGCCTACAATCCCATATTTATCTAACTTAATAGCTTTGGCTACTTCTTTTGCAGAAACTAATCCCATGTACTCCTTATTTTTGTGCAAGAAACAAAGATAAACAAAACAAATTAATTTAAAACTTAAAAAACATTGTGGGAGTTATGTCAAATTTCATTTTTTAAAGAAAACATGAACTCATCAATAATTTTAAAAACTTTTTAAAAGTGCTATTTTTTTCTCTCTTTGTGAAAAACTTTGAGAAATTTCATGTAATAACTGTTTCACAAAAAACACAGAGAAGAAACAAAATAGATAAATTTATTTTGGTTTACACAATAGAAGTAACACATTAATGAAATACTATTAAAGCCTATAATTGAAAGACTATATTCTAATATTTACAGCTTTTGTTCATTCTTAAGGAACGAAGAATCACACAACTTGAGCAACTTATGAAATTTTTATTTGCCTAGATAGATAAACCTTACATAAATCCTCGAGATATGTTTTCATGTTTGTAAAATTAAAAGATAAGTGTTCTTTAAGCTTTACGTTTGAAAACCATTCCACAGCGTGAGCCGCATTTGCAGTAGATTTTGAAAAACTACTTTTTTTAATTCCTATAACTGATGCAAGAGTATCCAATTTCCAGGCAATTGTAGTCCATAATTTAGAAACAAAAAAGCGAGGTTTCACAGCCCCAAGTCCATCGGCAATTATTGAAAACATATTTTTATAACTTATGTTTTCTGCCACTAGTATAAACTTTTCGCCATTGCAATTACTTTCGGTGAGTTGCTGCATACAATAAACCACATCTTCAACCGCCACAATAGCAATGTTTCCTTTAGTAAAAAACAAAAGTCCGTTTTGCAAAGCTTTAAAAAACAACCCACTACCCGTGTCAAAAGAACTAAAACCAAAAATAACCCCCGGATTAACAACCACCACCTCTAATCCTTCCTGAAAACCTCTCCACACCTCCATCTCGGCACCATATTTAGAAATAGCATAATCACTATGATACTTCTCAGGATTCCAATCAGCTGTTTCATCAACCATTAAATCGGGTTCTTTAGCAGTACCAAGAGCCGCAATTGAACTCACATAACACAGTTTTTTCACCTTAAAGTCAATACAACAATTTACAACGTTTGCTGTCCCTTCAATATTTGTTTTACGCAACTTCTGTTCGTCTGCGGGGTTAAATGAAATATATGCCGCACAATGATAAATCGTTTCCACATGCTCAAAAGCCATACTCAGCTTAGGAATATCTAATATATCTGCTTCAACCCACTCAATGTTTTCAAACAAATGCAATTTATTTTTATACCTAAAAACAGACTTTGTCTTTTCAATGCCTTCTATCCTCCTGTATAAAGCACGAACACTCTTGTGTTTCTCAAGTAACAAAACTAATAAATGCGAACCCACTAAACCTGTTGCTCCTGTTACTAATATCATCTTTCAAATATAAAGCTCTTTAAACCAAAGTATTTATAATAAAAATGCTGTCTAAAAAAATTAGGAGCAGCGTGCTAGGGTAATTTTTCTATTCATATTCCCGCTTTCCGTTTCAATCTTGCCAAAAAAATGGCAAGGATTTACACTGCAATCGGGGCTAAAGACTATTTTATTGCCTCTCTAGTTATAATGATTTACTTATGCTTTAAAACCCAATACTTTATATAATTTTCCTCCTGCTAAATCCTCTACCGTTTTGGTAATCATTTCTTCATTCAGTTTTTCACTGTCAAATGTTATCGTTGCCGTTTTAGTGTCAAAATTAACTTTTGCTTCTATAACGCCTTCAAGTTTATTTAGTTTACTTTCAATTAAACCCGCACAACCCACAGCACAGGTCATACCTTCAATTTCAAAAGTGGCCGTTTTAACATTTTCTGTTGTACTTTTTTCTACTTGCAAGGTATTGTTTGTGTCTTTTGCATTCTCTTTCTTACAACTTTGGCTAAATGCTACTATTAAAAGCATTACAAGTGTTTTTTTAACTATTTTTATCATAAAAACTATTTTTAACTTTAATTACAAAGGTACTCATTTTGTGTTTTTTGATATTAGTTATCAAGATTATTTTTAGTTATTATTTAAAAGTTCACAAAATTTTTTATCTTAACCAGTACAAATTTGCCTGAAAAAAATGACACCTTATAAACTGTTAAAAAGGGGTCAAAGATTAGAATAATAAAAAATCATTGCCAATTATGCTAATAAATGTAAAATAACCTCGCAAAAAAGAATTAACTAACTTTTATCTATATTCGTAACTTTAAAATTTAATTCAAATAATTGTATTTATGTCATCACAAAAACGCCTTTACCTACTCGATGCTTATGCCCTTATTTTTAGAGGTTATTTTGCTTTTATAAAAAATCCAAGAATCAACTCAAAAGGAATGGATACATCTGCCATTATGGGTTTTATGAACGCCTTAATGGATGTTATTAAACGAGAAAAACCAGATCATTTGGCGGTTGCGTTTGATAAAGGAGGCAGTGATTATCGTTTTGAAATGTATCAAGAATACAAAGCACACCGAGATGAAACCCCAGAAGCCATAAAAATTGCCGTGCCTTATATTCAAGAGCTATTAAAAGCCATGCACATTCCCATTATGGAAAAGGCAGGTTTTGAAGCCGATGACTTAATAGGAACATTAGCAAAACAAGCCGAAAAAGAAGGTTTTAAAGTGTATATGGTTACTCCTGATAAAGATTTTGCACAGTTGGTTTCTGAAAACATTTTTATTTATAAACCAGCACGAATGGGTAATGACATTGAAATTTGGGGCGTTCCAGAGGTATTAGAAAAATTTGAAATTGAACGCCCTGAACAAGTAATTGACTTTTTAGGAATGATGGGTGATACAGCAGATAATATCCCCGGATTACCAGGCGTAGGCGAAAAAACAGCAAAAAAATTCTTGGCAACTTATGGTTCGCTTGAAAATCTTTTGGCACACACGCATGAGCTAAAGGGTGCCATGAAAGAAAAAATTGAAGCCAATGCGGAGTTGGGAATTTTATCAAAAAAATTAGCCACCATTTTGTTAGATTGTCCAGTGGAGTTTAATGCTAAAGATTTTGAACTATCAAAACCCGATATTGAAAAAACTGATGCCTTGTTTAATGAATTAGAATTTCGTCAAATGAAAGCACAATTTGACAAGTATTTTGGAACCGGACAAGAATATGACACTATTGAAGCACCAGACACTAATAATAACATTGAAAAAAACAAACCTCAAAACAAAATAAGAACCCAAAAAACCACCGAAGAACAGTTTGACTTGTTTGGCTTTGCTGATGAAGGAAGTGAAATAAAATCTAATTCTTTTTATGCAACCTTAGAAACTACTAATCATAATTATCAAATCATTCAAGGCGATTTAGGGTTAAAATTATTTTTGCAAAATTTAAACAATCAAAGACAGGTTTGTTTTGACACAGAAACAACAGGATTAGACGCTTTAAATGCCGAGCTAGTGGGTATTTCATTTTCATGGGAAAAAGGAAAGGCATTTTATATTCCTTTTTCTGAAGACAGAAATGAAGCCCAAGTTTTAGCAACTAAACTAAAGCCTTTTTTTGAAAATGAAGCCATCGAAAAAATAGGTCAAAACCTAAAATATGATTTAAAAGTGCTTGCCAAATATGATATTCAAATAAAAGGGAAATTGTTTGACACCATGATAGCACATTATCTCATTAACCCTGATATGCGGCATAACATGGATGTTTTGAGTGAAACATATTTAAAATATACGCCAAAATCTATTGAAGAGTTAATTGGAAAAAAAGGAAAAGGTCAAAAATCAATGCGTGAGGTAACTTTAGAAGAAATTAAAGAATATGCTGCTGAAGATGCCGACATTACGTTTCAATTAAAAGAAGTTTTTAATCCCATTTTAGAAAAAGTAGCAACTAAAAAATTATTTGACGAAATTGAAATTCCGCTCATCCAGGTTTTAGCCACAATGGAGTTAGAAGGCATTTGTTTAGATGTTCCGTTCTTAAAAGAAATGTCTGTTGAAATGGCAAAAGAAAGTGTACTATTAGAACAAAAAATCTATGAAACAGCGGGAGAAAAATTTAATTTAGCATCGCCCAAACAATTGGGAGATGTTTTGTTTGACAAACTAAAAATTGGCGGAAGTAAGCAAAAGAAAACAAAAACAGGTCAGTATGCCACCGGAGAGGAAGTGTTGAGTTATTTAGCAAACGAACACCAAATTGTAAAAGACATTCTTGAATGGCGACAAATGGTAAAACTTCAAAGCACTTATATTGATGCCTTGCCCAGTCAAGTTAATCAAAAAACAGGACGTGTGCACACAGATTATATGCAAACCGTAGCTGCCACTGGCCGATTGAGTTCAAATAATCCAAATTTACAAAACATCCCCATAAGAACTGAACGTGGTCGTTTGATTAGAAAAGCTTTTATAGCCCGCAATGAAGATTACACCTTACTCTCTGCTGATTATTCTCAAATAGAGCTTCGCATTATTGCAGCTTTATCTGGCGAAGAAAATATGATAAAAGCTTTTCAAAACAACGAAGATATTCATAAAAGTACCGCTGCAAAGGTGTTCAATGTGCCACTAGAAGAAGTTACTAAAGAACAACGAAGCAATGCAAAAACGGTGAATTTTGGAATTATTTATGGCGTTTCAGCATTCGGACTCTCTAATCAAACATCGCTTTCTCGCAAGGAAAGTGCTGATTTGATAGAGGCTTATTATGCTACTTATCCAAAATTAAAATCATATATGAGCAATCAAATTGATTTTGCAAGAGAAAACGGCTATGTACAAACAGTACTAGGCAGAAGACGCTATTTAAAAGACATTAACTCAGCTAATATGATGGTTAAAAGTGGTGCTGAGCGAAATGCTGTAAATGCTCCTATACAAGGGAGTGCTGCCGATATTATTAAAATAGCAATGATAAACATTCATAATAGATTAGTAGCTGAACAATGGAAATCTAAAATGCTATTGCAAGTACACGACGAATTAGTTTTTGATGTGCACAACTCTGAATTAGAAAAAATAAAACCCATGATAAAGCATGAAATGGAACACGCTTTTAAAATGGAAGTGCCTTTAGAAGTGGAGATAGGCGTAGGAAAAAACTGGCTAGAAGCTCATTAGTTTTTGAGTGGTGCAAAATATTTTGAATCAAATTTTTAGAGATTCCTTTTAGGGTAATACTTTTTTTAAGTACTACTTAGGGTTATGCTGAAAGACTTAAAAAACTCTTAGTACTGTTGCTCTCAAACATTATTTTTATTTTTTATAGATGTTCAGTGATATGGTTCCTATAAGAATGCTTTTTGTGTATCGCTATTTTGGTACAAGAGAATGAATATATAAAAAAACCGCCAATCTACTGAAAGGCGGTTATTTAAATCTATTTAATTTCATTTCCATCTTTATCAAAGAAATGATATTCAAGATACGTGTAAGCGTCACGAGGTATAATTTTCACCCATTTTTTATGTTCAAAAAACCATTTTGAACGTATTGATGGAAAACCTTTAGTAAGGTATGCTGCCACAAAAGGATGCACGTGTAGTGTAACTTTTTTATGGACTGCAATTATTTTTTCAAGGTTAAACGCAATTTTGTCAATTATCAAAATAGGAGCTTCAATTTCCCCATTTTCATTTGGGTCTTCTTCTCTTGTTTTAATATTTACTTCGGGTCTAACTCTTTGTCTAGTAATTTGAATTAATCCAAATTTACTAGGTGGCAAAATTTTATGTTTTGCCTTGTCGTCACTCATTTCTTCTTTTAAGAAATCATATAACTGTTTGCGATTGTCTGGATTTTGCATATCAATAAAATCCACTACAATAATACCCCCCATATCTCTTAGTCTCAATTGACGTGCTATTTCTGCAGCGGCAATAAGATTAACTTCTAATGCGGTATCCTCTTGATTTCTAGCTTTATTTGAACGGTTTCCACTGTTAACATCTACAACGTGTAATGCTTCAGTGTGTTCTATAATTAAATAGGCTCCTTTACTCATGGAAACTGTTTTTCCAAAAGATGTTTTTATTTGTCGCTCTACATTATATTTTTCAAACAAAGGCAAATCTTTTGACTGATAGTGTTTTACGATAGATGCTCTATCTGGAGCTATTTCTTGCAAATAGTCTTTTGTTTGCAAATACAAATCTTCATCGTCAATTAAAATAGCGGTAAAAGTGTCGTTAAAAACATCTCTTAATATGGAGGATGCTTTGCTAACTTCGCCCAATACTTTTGAGGGATGATGAGCCGTTTGCAACTTCTTGCACATACTAGACCACCGGTCTAATAAGTTTTGAAGATCTTTATTTAGTTCAGCTACTTTTTTGCCTTCGGCTACTGTTCTTACAATAACCCCAAATCCTTTTGGTTTAATAGATTGAACAAGTCGTTTTAATCGTTCTTTTTCTTCTTTTTCTTCTATCTTTTGCGAAATAGAAATTCGATCAGAAAACGGAACTAAAACCACATATCTACCAGCAAGGGATATTTCAGATGAAATTCGAGGTCCTTTTGTAGATATTGGCTCTTTTACAACTTGAACTAGAATAGATTGATTAGCACTAATGATATCAGCTATGCTACCATCTTTATCAATTTCTTTTTCAAAAGGAAAATTTTTGAGTGAATAATCTTTTAGTTTACCTGTGCTTACAAGTTTGATGAACTTCATCATAGAAGGAAGATTTGGTCCTAAATCATGATAATGCAAAAAAGCATCTTTTTCATAACCCACGTTTACAAAAGCAGCATTTAAACCCGCAACTGGCTTTCTTATTTTTGAAATAAAAATATCGCCCACGGCAAAGTTTATACCACTAGTGTTTTCTTCTTCTTTGTGAAGTTCAACTAGTTTTCCATCTTTTAATAAGGCAAAATCTACAGCGTCTGAACTTGATCTAATAATTAATTCTTTGTTCAAAAGAGTACATTTTTATCCATACTTTTTGACTATCAGTAATAAGCAATAAATACTCAAAACCACATAGCTAATTGTAGGGATGGATTAAACAATAATTTTTTACAGGATTTTTACCCGATAACCAATATTTAAAATTGGCTTTTTCAAAGAACATGTGTTTTTAAAAAAGAAAAAGTAGTATTTAACTACTTTTTCTTTTTATGACGATTAGCTCTCGCTCTTTTTTTTCTTTTGTGAGTTGCTACCTTATGTCTTTTTCTTTTTTTACCACTTGGCATAATGTTGTTGGTTTAGATTAATTAATTATTTATACGGTTACTTCTGTTTTTGATTTTACACCGTCAACAAATACTTTTGCAGGCTTAAATGCTGGTATGTTGTGTGCTGGAATTTTTATAGTTGTATTTTTTGAAATATTTCTTCCTGTTTTTTCAGCTCTACTCTTAATGATAAAACTGCCAAATCCTCTCAAATAAACATTTTTCCCTGATTCTAAAGAACCCTTTACCTCTTCCATGAATGTTTCTACTGTAGATTGAACGTCTGTTTTTTCTAGTCCAAGTTTTTCAGAAATTTTTGCTACGATATCTGCTTTCGTCATTTTCTTGCGTATTAGTTATTCTTATTTTTAAAGTGTGCAAATATAGGAATTAAAAAACCAATATTTCAAGCATAATCAATTAAATTTTAATCTAATAAAAAGGTATTTTTGCAACAACATTAATTTTATGTCTTTTTCTAACTCTTTAATTCAATGGTATTTACAAAATAAAAGAGATTTGCCTTGGCGAAATTCTACTGACGCATATACCATTTGGCTCTCAGAAATAATTTTACAACAAACCCGAGTGGCACAAGGATTACCTTACTTTGAGGCTTTTATTAATCAGTTCCCCTCCGTTTTTGATTTAGCAAATGCACCTGAAGAGCAGGTTTTAAAACTCTGGCAGGGTCTTGGATATTATTCTAGGGCAAGAAACCTTCATAATACAGCTAAACACGTTGTAACTCATTATAATGGTGTTTTTCCTAAATCTTATAATCAATTATTAAAGCTAAAAGGCATTGGTACTTATACTGCTGCTGCCATAGCTTCATTTTCAAATCAAGAACCTGTGGCGGTTTTAGATGGTAATGTTTACAGGGTTTTGGCTAGATATTTTAATATTCAAAACGATATTTCTGCCTCGCCCACAAAAAAAATCTTTCAAGAACTGGCTCAAAAAGTGCTACCACCAGAAAAGGCATCAGTTCATAATCAGGCTATTATGGAATTTGGAGCACTACAATGTGTGCCAAAAAATCCCAACTGTGCTGTTTGTGTTTTTTCATCAAGTTGTGGAGCATTACAGCACAAATTAGTAGATAAATTGCCTGTTAAAACAAAAAAAACAAAAGTAAACAATCGGTTTTTAAGTTATTTGATTTTTATAGATTCTCAAAACAAAACTCTTGTAAATCAACGTACTGAAAAAGGGATTTGGCAAAATTTATATGAATTTCCGCTTTTTGAAACTAATATAAAAGCAACGGAACAAGAAATAATAGCATATATTAATACATTAAATTATAAAGTAGTTGATGTATCAGTTTTAAATCTGTTTACGGTAATTCATAAATTGTCGCATCAAAAATTGCACATTCAGTTTATTGAAGTAAAACTAGAGGATATACTCGCAAATGCAATTTCTATTACAAATCTTAAAAAACTACCTTTCCCCATAGTTATTCATAATTTTATAGAAAGATTTTTTACCAAATGAAATATTTACTACATTTGATAAAATTAAATATGTAAGCCATGAGTGGAACATTAAATAAAGTGATGTTAATAGGTTATTTAGGAGACGAAGTAAAAATGCACTATTTTGAAGGAGGCAACTGCATAGGAAGATTTCCGTTAGCTACTAATGAAGTGTATATAAATAAAACAACTGGAGAACGCATTACTTCTACAGAATGGCACAATTTAGTAGTAAGAAACAAGGCCGCAGAAATTTGTGAAAAGTATTTATCTAAAGGCGACAAAATTTATGTTGAAGGCCGCATAAAATCTAGAAACTGGCAAGCAGAAGACGGAACTACAAAATATACTACCGAGGTGCAAGTTACCGAATTTACCTTTTTATCAACCAAAAAAGATGCTGAGGCTAACAAACAAAATTTTTCTTCAACAGAAAATGACCTACAATAAAAATTAAGCCTTGCATGAAAATATAAATTCTGAAAATAACAATTCCTTAATGGTTTAATTAACTCACAAAATTAGGATTTACATTCTTTTAGTCTTGCAATTAAACTATAAAAAAGTATATCTTAAAAAGTTTATAAATTAACATTTGCCCACATTAAAAGTTGAAAAAATGTAAAAATAAGCCACAGCCACTGTGGGTTTTATATTAGACAACTAATTATTTACATTTGCACTGCTACTGAATTAATCGATGAAGCACCAAAATAAACTAGTAAAACGAACATTATATTGAAGTTCATTCAATTTATATAAAATTGCCATTAACAAGAGATTTGTTACAAACAATTAAAAATGTTTGGTCAGTTTGAGCAAAATACTAAGGTCAAGTATAACTTATAAGAAAACAAATAATTATTTACAAATGAGTAAATTTTTTTTAAGCTTTTTAAGTATTTATTTCTTACAATCGTGTACTACAAATGTGGTACCACGCCCCACTAGTCAGTTGCGTTTAGAATATCCTGAGCCAGTTTACAATAAAAAAGCATCACAGTACCCTTTTTCATTAGAAATAAACGACTTTTCTACTATTCAATCAAAAGAAAATGGAGGTATAGAAGTGCATTATCCAAAAATGAAAGCCACAGTCTATTTAAGTTATAAGCCAATTAGAAATGATTTAGAAAAATTATTAACAGACGCCCAAAAATTAACGTACAAACTGCATGTTATGAAAGCCGATGAAATAATTGAACAGCCCTTTATAAATCCAGATAAAAAAGTATATGGAATGTTTTATAGTGTGGGAGGAGATGCAGCTTCAAACGCTTTGTTTTATGCCACTGATAGTACTAAAAATTTTGTTACAGCAAGTGTATATTTTTATGCAAAACCCAATTTTGATTCTATTCTGCCAGCAACAAACTACATTGCAAACGACATGAAAAAAATGTTAGAAACCATAAAATGGGAAAGATAAATTTGTTTTATGCCTTTTTTTAGTGTTATCAATTAGAAGTTAATATTCCTTTTTCAATTATTTTTAAAAAGATATCTTTTGATAATTCTTTTTATAAGGTGTTATTACCAATTTATCACTTTTTTTTAATTCCATTTTTAAGCTTTGATAGTATTTCATTAATAAATCACTTCTATTGTATAAGCAAAAATGAATTTATCTCATACCAATAACATTTGTAAAATAGTCCAATAGTTTATGGTATAATGCCGATATA
>DAINSR010000024.1:0-15108 GCA_036741255.1 Flavobacterium sp. | reverse complement strand
GGATTATCCCTTAGATTTATCTCGTGAAATTTCTACTGCGTAATTTGGGTTAAAACAAACAAAGCCTTTAGACTTCTTTTTTATAACTAATTTGCATGGTTGTGCCTTTTCCCATTTCAGAATGTGCCACTATTACTCTTCCTTTGTGATATTCTTGAACAATTCGTTTGGTTAAAGACAATCCCAGTCCCCACCCTCTCTTTTTTGTAGTAAAACCAGGTTCAAAAACTTTAGAAAAATGAGCCTTAGGAATTCCCTTTCCTGAGTCGGTTACATTAATTTTTATATACAAATCTGTTTCAGAAATTTCAACCACAAGCTCTCCCTTTCCTTTCATGGCGTCAATGGCATTTTTAATTAAATTTTCAATAGTCCAGCTGTGCAAGGTGGGGTTTATTGCGGCTTTTAAAGACTTCTCAGGACACAAAAAACTAAAATGAATTTGTTTAGAGCTTCTGTCTTTTAAGTAATCAAAAGTAGCTTTAGTTTCTGTAATAATATCTTTAATTTCTAAAACTGGTTCAGATCCCACTTTAGAAAATCTGTCTGTAATAGTTTGTAATCTTTGAATATCTTTTTGAATTTCCTCTACGGTTGAAGCTTGTGATTGGTCTAATTTTAAAATTTCAAGCCACCCTATTAATGATGATAAAGGAGTGCCTATTTGATGTGCGGTTTCCTTTGCCATGGCGGCCCACAATTTGTTTTGTGTAGCCATTTTTGTGGCTCTATAAAAATTATAAACTACCGCTCCAAAAAGTAAAATTATTAAAAAAAGAGCCACCGGATAATATTTCAATTGGTTTATTAAAGATGAGTCTCCATAATAAATTAATTGATACTCCTTGTCAAATAAAAAAAGTTTGAGTGGTTTGTTTTGCGATTTTAGTTTGTCTAAAAAAGCCGTCAATTGAATAGAATCATTTACAATCTGCTCATCAATATTAGCACTTTTTATTATTTTACCTTCCTTGTTTGTAATAATAATGGGTATTGATGTGTTGTTGCTAATAATTTCTGAAGGCAATTCAATATTGTCATCAAGATCAGCTTTGTTAACGGTCTTTAAGGCTTTTACCCAAAGTTCCATTTTTATACGCTCTTCGTTCTTAAATATTTGAAAAAAAATATAAGTATTCCACAAAATGAGCAGCACAATTAAAAAAGATGCAACAATAATAAACCAGCGTATGGTGTTACTTTTTTCGTTAAACTGCATATTTTTTTTTTATAAAGTAGTACAATTATAGTTCATTAATTTTCAGCAATCAATTCACTCAGCCTGTATGTTTCTGTGGGCGTGCCGGCAGTTTTCTTTGCTCCAGCCTTCCCGCTGCCGTCGGTTTGCGGCAAGTAGTCGTGTGGGTTTTTGTGTTTTTGCATAGTCAAAAGCTGTGCTATCGCCGCTTTCTCCTTGCAAAAAATCACAAAAACCTGCCACAAGCTACTTTGCCTTCGCCCTCACGCAAATAAAAACTAAAAATTTACCCTTACTAAGGACAGTCCTTAAATTTAGTTTAACCTAAAATCTACTTGCATTTTATCTAGTTCTGCCAGCAAATCGTTTGAAATTTTTATTTTTAATTTTCTACTTGGCATCACAATTTTTGTAACTTCATTTACCGTCTCTATAATTTTTGTATTGGGCAACACATCAACATCGGTTTCAATAAGTGCCTCATCATCAAGTTCAGAGGCATTATCCTCTTCAACCACCTCATCTGCCTCGCTTTCTACATTTTCAAAAACGGGTTTATCTATAACAACCTCTTTAGTTGTTTTAATTATTTCAACCACTTCAAAAGTTACCGGATTATGACCTACTTCTCTTAAAAAAAGTTCTAAAAGAGCCTTGATTTTGTCTTCTTGTAACTCATGAATGTTTAATTTTAAAATTAGTTTCTTGGCAAAAGTGGGCAATACATCTTGCATCATTTTTACATCTATATACATCATTCTGGGGTCGGTTTTTTTGCCTTCTTTATCAGTATAGCCTTCTTTAACAGAAAAACGAATAAATGTAAAATTATTTTGAATTAAAAAATGTCGGTATTTTAAATAATCTTCGCCAAAAATTCTAAACTCAAAACTCTCGTCATATCCTTCTAATGTAAATGAAGACCAGCCTTTGCCATTTTTTGCCACCCTATGTTCCACTTTTGTAATAATGCCGCCTACACTCAAGTTTTTACCTATATGAGCATTTAAGTCTTGCAGTTCCTGCAATGTGATGTTGCAAAAATACTTCATCTCATATTTATAGTCGTCTAACGGATGCCCCGACAAGTAAATGCCCACAACTTCTTTTTCTTTAGCTAATTTTTCCATGGTGCTCCACTCGGCACAGGGAGGGACTATTGGCTCTGCTATTTGCACTTCAGAGGCATCGCCAAACAAACTTACTTGAGCCGAGTTTTCATTTTCTTGAAACTTACTTCCATATTTAATTGCCTTTTCTAAAAAAGTAATTCCATCACCATCATCAAAAAAATATTGAGCCCTGTGTGTGTCTGCAAAACAATCAAAACCACCCGCAAGTGCAAGGCTTTCAAACGCTTTTTTATTTGCTGCACGCAAATCTATTTTTTTTGCTACATCAAATATAGATTTATACGGTTTATCCTTTCTGTTTTTTACAATAGTGTCCACTGCATTTGCCCCCACTCCTTTAACAGCTCCCATACCAAAGCGAATGGCATACTTTTCGTTTACCGTAAATTTATAAAATGACTCATTCACATCGGGACCCAGTACTTCTAATCCCATTCGTTTACACTCTTCCATAAAAAAAGTAACCTGTTTAATATCGTTCATGTTGTTAGAAAGTACTGCTGCCATGTACTCAGCCGGATAATGTGCTTTTAAATGAGCCGTTTGATAGGCTATCCAAGCATAGCAAGTAGAGTGCGATTTGTTAAAAGCATAACTTGCAAAAGCCTCCCAGTCTTTCCATATTTTTTCTAAAATTTTAGCATCATGTCCTTTTTCAGAGGCTTGTTTGATGAATTTGGGTTTCATTTTATCTAATGTGGCTCTATCTTTTTTACCCATGGCTTTTCTCAATATATCAGCATCACCCTTTGAAAAATTAGCAAGTGATTGTGACAAAAGCATCACTTGCTCTTGATAAACAGTAATTCCATACGTTTCTGCTAAATACTCACTACAGGCGGGCAAATCATAAGTGATGGATTCTTCGCCATTTTTTCTTCTTACAAAAGACGGAATATACTCAAGAGGCCCCGGACGATAAAGTGCATTCATGGCAATTAAATCGCCAAAAACAGTGGGTTTAAGGTCTTTAAGATATTTTTGCATTCCGGGCGACTCATATTGAAAAATACCTACGGTTTCTCCACGCTGAAAAAGTTCATAGGTTTTGGCATCATCAATAGGAAATTCATCGGGATTCAGATCAATGCCGTTTCTATATTTTACTAATTTAACCGTGTCTTTTATGAGTGTTAAGGTTTTTAGCCCTAAAAAGTCCATTTTTAATAAACCTGCACTTTCTGCAACCGAGTTATCAAACTGAGTAACATACAAATCAGAATCTTTTGCGGTAGTAACCGGAACATAGTTAGTAATATCTGACGGAGTTATAATAACCCCACAGGCATGTATTCCAGTATTTCGCATGGAACCTTCAATAATTTTGGCTTGCTGAATAGTATCCCCTGCTAAGTCGCCCTGATTTGCTATGGCTATTAATTCTCTAATTTTTTCAAAATCGTCTGCCCTCAATGCTTTTCTAATATCATCTTCTTTTTCAACAATAAAACGGGCTAAATTCCATTTTGAGGGCATCATATTTGGTATCAATTTAGCTATTCTATCGGCCTCAAACAAAGGCAAATCTAAAACCCTAGCCGTATCTCTAATGGCCGACTTTGTTGCCATTTTACCATAAGTAATAATTTGAGCTACTTGATTTTTGCCATATTTATTAATCACATAGTCCATAACTTTGCTTCGACCTTCATCATCAAAATCAATATCAATATCGGGCATTGAAACCCTATCTGGATTTAAAAAACGCTCAAAAAGTAGGTCATATTTAATGGGGTCAATATTTGTAATACCTAAGCAATAAGCCACTGCTGAGCCAGCTGCCGAACCTCTGCCAGGTCCCACAGAAACATCCATTTTTCTGGCCTCTGCAATAAAATCTTGTACAATTAAAAAATAGCCCGGATAGCCCGAATTTGATATAGTAAGCAATTCAAAATCAAGTCGTTCTGTGATTTCTGGAGTAATTTCTTTATAACGCTTTTTTGCCCCTTCATAAGTTAAAAATCGCAAATAAGCATTTTCACCTCGCACACCATCATCTTCTAAATCTTTTGGGTCTTTAAATTCTTGAGGGATATCAAATTTTGGTAACAACACCTCTCTATGTAATGAATAAGTCTCTACTTTATCTATTATTTCTTGAATGTTAATAATAGCTTCAGGCAAATCTGAGAATAACTTTTTCATTTCATCTTCAGACTTATAATAATATTCATTGTTAGGAAGCCCAAATCGATAACCTCTGCCTCTGCCTATGGGGGTTGCTTGTTTTTCTCCCTCTTTTACACATAATAAAATATCGTGTGCATTGGCATCTTCTTTTTTTAGATAATATGTGTTGTTTGTTGCAATTAATTTAATATGATGCTTTTGAGCAAAATCTATCAAAGTTTTATTTACCCGATCTTCATCTTGTTGTTGATGACGCATTACTTCTAAGTAAAAATCGTCTTTAAACAAGTTTTTCCACCACAAGAGGGCTTCTTCTGCTTGATTTTCTCCCATGTTTAAAATTTTACTAGGAATTTCTCCGTTCAAATTTCCAGACAACACCATGAGGTCGTCTTTGTATTTTTCTACTATAGATCGGTCAATTCTAGGCACATAATAAAAACCATCAATAAAAGCAATAGAAGACATTTTTGCTAGGTTATAATATCCTTTTTTGTTTTTTGCTAAAAAAACTACTTGATAGCCATTATCTTTTTTTGATTTGTCTAAATGATTTTCACAAATATTAAATTCGCACCCCACAATGGGTTTTATTTCTGTTTCTGAATGTTCTTCATGTGCCAATAAAGCCTCTTCTATTTTTGCTTTTGCGGTTTTATTATGATTCATTACGGCACTAACAAAATGAAAAGCCCCCATCATGTTGGCGTTGTCTGTTAATGCCACTGCGGGTAACTTATTTTTTGCGGTGTTGCTCACCAGTTTGTTAATGGCTATTGTGGACTGCAAAACAGAAAACTGAGAATGATTGTGCAAATGAGCAAAACGAGCTTTATTAAAATTAGTTTTTACATCGTCTGAAATGGCACTTTTTGTGTTTTTTAAGCCTGCTGTTTCTTGCCTAATCTTAATTTCTTCTGAAGCACTCTTTAGATTAATATGCTGTAAACCAATGAGCGAAATACCTTTTAGATTATATTCTTGAAAGCGTTGGTAATAATCTTCTGTAACATTGAGTTCTTCTTTTGTAAAAATAGTTCTTTTAATTAATTCAAAAAAGCAGCGTGTTGTAGCTTCAACGTCTGCTGTGGCATTATGTGCTTCTTCAAAAGACTGATTAAATAAATAACTATATAACTCAGAGAGTGTAGGGAATTTATATTTTCCGCCTCTGCCTCCAGGTAATTTAAGTAAGCCGGCAGTAACATCAGTACAAGTATCTAAAACAGGACGTTTTGCAACCTCAGTGTTTATTTCTGCCCTGTGAAACTCACACCCCATAATATTTACATCAAATCCCACATTATGACCCACAATATAAGTAGCCTGAGCCAAGGCATTATTAAATTTTTCTAAAACCTCTAAAAGCGGAAAACCTTTTTCTTGAGCAAGTTCTGTTGAAATTCCATGTATTTGTTCAGCATCATAAGGAATGTTAAATCCGTCTGGTTTAATAATAAAATCTTGATGTTCTAATAAATTTCCTAATTCATCATGCAGTTGCCATGCAATTTGAACACATCTGGGCCAGTTTGAAGTATCTGATATGGGTGCTGTATAACTTTTAGGAAGTCCTGTGGTTTCGGTGTCAAATATTAAGTACATTAAAAGGAAGATTTTAAGGGGTGTAGTTAAGATAAAATTTGATTATCAAATGTACTGTTTCAGTTTTTAGAAATCAACTTTAGTTATTAACAAATCAAAAAGAGTTTATATGAAAAAGTCTTTATTTTGTTATAGTATGTTTATTTATTAATCTAAACATTACTGAAATTCAACTATTTATAGAATATAAAACGAAATTAGCTTCAGGCCACCTCTAAAAACTCCTTTTTAGTCAGTTTCATTATTGTACTATGAATGTTGCAAGTTATTTTATGGGAATACTATAAATTACGCCGTTTGTAAATCCAGATTTGTCTCCGTTTGAATTAACCACTATAAATTTGAATGTTCCAGATAACTTACCCGAAACTGCAGGACTTTCAGTAATTTTTAGTTCACCACTTCCTGCCCCAATGCCTGTTGAAAAAGATTGTGTTGTTCCATCTATTGTAGTTTGATAAGAAACTTTATTAGCATTACTAACACCAAAAATCCGAGTTCCTACTGCCCCAGACGAAATTTCAAACTTCACTACTTCAAACTGAGTATAAGCCTCAATGGTATAAGCACCATTTTTATTTACAATTACACGTGCATCGCTAGCTCTCCAAACCTGACCATCTTTAACGCCCTGAAATGAGGGACTATTAAAAGACACATCGTCTGTGCATGAATAAAGTGTGATGGATACTATTAACAGATAAACAATTTTTTTCATTTGATTATTTTTATTTTTTTTCCTTTTTCACCAAAAAACCTTTTGCTGCTAAGTTAATCGAACAGTCATGATCATAAATAGTTATATCAATAATTTTTGACATGGGCGTTTCATTATTAGTGATACTAAAATATAAAATTTAAAGCAACAAAGCTAATAAAGGCAAATAATTTTAAATTATAGATTTTGATGTACAAAAGTTTTATATATTTGCACCCTTAATTAACAGAGGTCGAGAACCTCAAAATTTAATCACAAGATTATGTCTGTAAAAATTAGATTACAAAGACACGGTAAAAAAGGAAAGCCTTTTTACTGGATCGTAGCCGCTGATGCACGATCAAAAAGAGATGGTAAATTCTTAGAAAAACTTGGAACTTACAATCCTACTGCAAATCCAGCAATTATTGATTTGAACTTAGATGCAGCAGTACAATGGTTGCACAACGGGGCTCAACCCACGGACACTGCAAAAACACTTTTATCTCAAAAGGGTGTTCTTTTAAAACATCATTTAGATGGTGGTGTAAGAAAAGGGGCTTTAACACAAGAACAAGCCGATGCTAAATTGGCTGCTTGGTTAGAAGAAAAATCTAGTGCAATTGCTGCAAAAAAAGAAGGTTTATCAAAAGTAAAAGTTGAGGCTAAAGCAAAAGCTCTTCAGTTAGAAAAAGAAGCTAACGAAAAAAGAATTAAAGCTGTTGCCTTAGCGGCACAACCAGAAAAAGTTGAAGACGAAGTTGTTGCTGTTGCAGAGGAATCTGTTGCTAGCGACACTGCAGAGTCAAACAACGAAGAAACACAAGCTTAATTTTATTGCGATAATGCAAAAGAAAGACGCTTTCTATCTTGGCAAAATCGCTAAAAAATTTAGTTTTAAAGGTGAAGTTTTAATCTATTTAGATACAGATGAACCTTATTTGTATGAAAATTTGGAATCAGTTTTTGTGGAATTACACAAAAATTTGGTTCCATTTTTTATTTTAAAATCGGCTATTCACAAAAATAATTTTTTAAGAGTTCAGTTTGAAGATGTATCAACTGAAAAAGATGCCGACACTCTTATTAATTGCGAGGTATATTTGCCGCTTTCTTTTTTGCCTAAATTAGAAGGGAATAAGTTTTACTATCATGAAATAATTGATTTTATTGTAGAAGATGTTCGACTAGGAAAAATAGGAATAGTTAAATGTGTGAATGACAGCAATTATCAGCCATTGTTAGAAATATTAAATGGCGAATTAGAAATTTTTGTTCCCTTGATTGACTCTTTTATAGTGGAAGTTGACCGAAAAAATAAAGTTTTTAAAATGGATATTCCAGAAGGGATTGTAGAACTTTATTTATAAAAAGTACTCTTTGTATGTTTACTTTCAAACAATTTTTTGTAGAACAAGACCGTTGTGCCATGAAAGTGGGTACAGATAGTGTTTTGTTAGGAGCGTGGTGTCCGGTTACAAATAATCCAAAAAGCATATTAGATATAGGTGCCGGAACGGGAGTTTTGTCGCTCATGATGGCACAACGCACCGACGCCCCACAAATTGATGCTATTGAAATTGATGAACAAGCGTATGAACAATGTGTGTCAAATTTTGAAAACTCAAAATGGAATGACCGGTTGTTTTGTTATCATGCTAGTTTAGAAGAATTTATGGACGAGCCTGAAGATGAATATGACCTTATTATTGCTAATCCACCTTTTTATTCAGATGATTATAAATCAAATGATTCACAACGCAACCTTGCTCGGTTTCAAGAAGCTATGCCTTTTGAAGATTTAGTTGATGCAGCCTCATTATTATTATCTGAAAACGGTGTTTTTGCTGTAATAATTCCGTTTAAAGAAGAAGAACATTTTTTAAATTTGTGTGCTGATTCTTCACTTTATCCAATTAAAATAACTCGAGTTAGAGGGTCTTTTACAACTCCAATTATTAGAAGTTTATTAGCCTTTATGCGTTATGAAATGCCCACCCTAAATGCAGATGAGCTGGTAATAGAACAAAACAGACATGATTATACAAACGACTATAAAAACCTAACAAAAGATTTTTATTTAAAATTTTAAAATAGTGGTATAGTAAAAAACACATTACAAATAAAGTTGTTGATTTGCTTCTATATTTTAAATTAACTATCTTAATTTTGTAGTGAAATAAAATCAAGAGAAACACAAAATCATCTGATATAAAATAATCAAAGCATGGCAAAAATATTAACAGGTGTACAAAGCACAGGAACACCGCATTTAGGAAATTTACTTGGGGCCATTATTCCGGCTATTGAAATGACCCACAACAGTAATGACCAATCGTTTTTATTTATTGCCGACTTGCATTCAATAACCCAAATAAAAGACAGTCAAACACTCAAACAAAATACATTTAGCACTGCTGCGGCATGGCTGGCTTGTGGTTTAGATGTAAACAAGGTAACATTTTACAGACAATCAGATGTGCCACAAACTACAGAATTAGCTTGGTATCTAAGTTGCTTTTTTCCTTTTCAACGCTTAACACTGGCTCACTCTTTTAAAGATAAATCAGGCAGATTAGAAGATGTGAATGCAGGATTATTTACGTATCCCATGCTAATGGCTGCCGACATTTTGTTATATGACGCAAACATTGTTCCTGTGGGAAAAGATCAATTACAACACCTTGAAATTACAAGAGATGTTGCCGCTCGATTTAATCATCAAATGGGAGAAACTTTTGTACTGCCCGAAGCAAAAATTAACCAAAACACCATGATTGTACCCGGGACTAATGGGGCAAAAATGAGTAAATCGGCAAATAATTTTATCAATATTTTTTTAGATGACAAGTCATTACGCAAACAAATTATGAGTATTGAAACTGATAGCACAACGCTAGAGGAACCAAAAAATCCAGATACCTGTAACTGTTTTGCACTCTACAAACTTTTAGCCACACCCATTCAAATTGAAACTATGAGATTTAATTACTTGGGGGGTAATTATGGCTACGGACACGCTAAACAGGAGCTATTTGAATTAATTATTGAAAAATTTTCAACCGTTAGAGAAAAATACAATTACTACATCAACAACTTAGAAGAAGTAGATAAGTTGCTATTAGAAGGTGCTGTAAAAGCACGTGTTGTAGCTGATGGCGTTTTACACAGAGTGAGAAAAAAATTAGGCTATTAATTTTGTTTAGAGAAAAGCCTTAGCTACTATAAACGGAATAAAGAAAACCAAGTTTTAACTTTTTAAATCTTGACTGCATACCGTTTTTATTTAATTTTTTTGTATCCCATCAAGTAACTCAACTCTATCAAAACCAGTAATAGTATTTACTCTCATTTATTGATGATTACTTTATACAAATATAAGCTGTGAAAATATTTGTTTACTTCAACTTGTTGTTAAAGATAATTTCATAAATTTAATTGAAAATAATCTCTAATAATGCCTATTAATTGTTCTATTTATGCCAAATTGGTATTACTTTTGTTATTCATAATTTTTTCATACAAATAATTTAATTCAAAATAATATGTTCAAAAAAATTTTAAAAATATCAGCCATAAGTTTAGCTGCAATTGTACTTATTTTAGCTGTTGTTCCATTTATCTTTAAAGATAAAATTAAAGAAATGGTTACTAAAACACTGAACGAAAGCGTCAATGCAAAAGTGAGTTTTGAAGAAGTTGATTTAAGTTTGCTCAAAGGTTTTCCGAGTGCAACAGTAACTATTGACAAACTTTGCATCATCAATAAAGCTCCGTTTGAAGGAGATACTCTTTTTTACAGCGGTTTAACCAATTTAAAAATGGGTATGGGACAACTATTTAATGGTGCTTCTGAACCTATAAATTTGCAAAGTATTTCTACAGAAAATGCTTTAGTAAACATCATTTTTAATAAAGATGGTGTAGGGAATTATGACATTGCTCTCAAACAAGATGAGGAAAAAGAAACCTCAACAGATAAGCCATTTGCATTACAAATTGAAAAATATTCTGTTGATAACCTCAAGTTTGTATATTTAGACAGGGGTTCCAATATGAAAATGGTTTTAGATAGTATTGTTCATGAGGGTAAAGGAAATTTAGCCGCTCAAAAATTAGATTTAGATACTAAAACTACTGCAAAGCTCTCTTTTGAGATGGACAACACTAATTTCATGAAAAACACAAACATCAGTTTAGATGCAATTTTAGGTATTGATATGGAAAAGATGAAGTTTGAGTTTAAAGACAATAAAGCCTTAATCAATCAACTCCCACTAGAATTTAATGGGTTTCTTCAAATGCTAGACGATGGACAATTATATGATTTAACTTTTAAAACACCCTCTTCGTCATTTAAAAACTTTTTAGGACTTATTCCGCAGGCTTATTCTGGCGATATCAATACCGTAGAAACTTCAGGCGAATTTGAGGTAAATGGAAAAGTAAATGGAAAACTTACAGAAACTACCATTCCAAAATTTGATGTCCAAATTGCCTCTAACAACGCCATGTTTAAGTACCCAGATTTGCCTAAGTCTGTTAAAAATATTATTATTGACACACATATTGTAAATGAAACGGGATTAATGAACGACACCTATGTAAATTTAAATAAACTCTCTTTTACAATAGATCAAGACGTTTTTAATGCAAAAGCAACTGTTAAGAATTTTGAAAACGCTCTTGTAAATGCTGCTTTAAAAGGAACTATTAACCTGTCAAATTTCTCAAAAGCATATCCCATTTCATTAGACAAACCTTTGTCTGGTATATTAAAAGCTGATATTGTTACAAAGTTTGATATGAAATCTGTGGAAAATTCTCAATACCAAAACATTCAAAATTCGGGTTCTTTATCACTTGCAGGATTTAATTATACAGGTCCAGAAATGGCAAAACCTTTTTTGATTAAAAATGCCGATCTTGCTTTTAATACCAGTAAAATTGTTTTAAATAGATTTGATGCAAAAACAGGAAGTTCTGATATGAGTATTAAAGGATCGCTTGAAAATTTCTATGGCTTTTTATTTAAAAATCAAGTGCTAAAAGGAAACTTTTTTATGAATTCTAATAATTTAGTTATTGATGATTTTATGCAACCTTCATCTGCTACTAAGACAGCAAGCACTCCAACAACTAATTCAAAAGAAACAAAAGCCGCAGATGCCGTTAAAATTCCTTCGTTTTTAGATTGTAGCATAACAGCGGCTGCAAAAACAGTTGTTTATGACAATTTAAATTTAAAAGAAGTATCAGGAAATTTATTAATCAAAGATGAAGCCGTTAGCATAAACAATTTAATAATGAACATTTTTGGCGGAAACATTGGTTTAAATGGTATCGTTTCTACAAAAAATACTGTGCCAAGTTTTAAAATGGATTTAGGGTTAAATCAAGTAAACATTGCAGAATCTTTTACACAGCTTGATATGCTTAAAAAAATAGCTCCAATTGCTGGCGTTATCAATGGAAAATTAAATTCTACTATAAAATTTTCAGGTAATTTAAAAAACGACATGACTCCAGATTTAAAGACACTTTCTGGGGATTTATTAGGGCAACTATTATCGGCTACTGTTAACGGTGAAAATTCAAAGATTTTATCTTCATTAACCTCTAATATGAATTTTATAAAACCCGATAAAATCAATTTAAATGATATAAAAGCTGCCTTGAGATTTGATAATGGAAAAGTAACCGTAAAACCATTCAACATTAAATATCAAGATATTAATGCCACCGTTGGTGGTACTCACGGTTTTGACCAAAACATTAATTATGATTTAAAATTTGATGTTCCTGCAAAATATTTAGGACCACAAGTAGCAAACCTTATTTCAAAATTGTCTCCTGCAGATGCTGCAAAAGTAGATGTTATTCCTGTAAAAGGCATCATGTCGGGCAGTTTTACTTCTCCAAAATTTACAACCGATTTAAAGTCAGCTACCACAAATTTAGTATCACAATTAGTTAAGCAACAAAAAGACAAATTAATAGGCGAAGGGACTAATAAACTAAGCGGATTAATTAATAAAAAATCAACCGATAGTACAAAAAAACCAATCCCAACAACTAAAGAAGAAGTAAAAGAAGAGGTAAAAACAAAAGCAACTAACGCAATAAACGAAGGCTTAAATAATTTGTTCAAGAAAAAGAAAGAATAAATTTAAGCTTTAAATTTGGTTAAAAATTCATGATTCATTACTAAAAATTTTAGGTATTTGTATTCATAATTTTAGTAGTTGTTGAAAAAGTCCTTATGATTAAATTAACTCACAAAATAGGATAAAAAACCACATACACTTTAATTTTTTTTGAAAACAAAAAAAATAATAACTTATAATATTTTTGCAAAAATTAATAAAAATGTACAGAAATCATAGCTGTGGAGAGCTAAATGCTACTCACATTAATAAAGAAGTAACATTAGCCGGATGGGTTCAAAAAACCAGAAACAAAGGATTTATGATTTGGGTTGATTTAAGAGATCGATATGGCATAACCCAGTTAATTTTTGACGAGCAACGAACAAATAAAACCGTTATTGAACAAGCTAAATCTCTAGGGAGAGAGTTTGTAATTCAGGTTACAGGAACGGTAATTGAACGCGAATCTAAAAACAGTAATATTTCCACAGGTGAAATAGAAATTTTAGTAAGTACTTTAACTGTTCTTAATAAAGCTCAAGTACCCCCATTTACCATAGAAGACGAAACCGATGGCGGTGAAGACATTAGAATGAAATATCGTTATTTAGATATTAGAAGAAACCCTGTTAAAAACAATCTGCTGTTTCGTCATAAAGTTTCAATGGAGGTTAGAAAATATCTTTCAGACCAAGGCTTTTGTGAAGTAGAAACACCATATTTAATTAAAAGCACCCCCGAGGGAGCTAGAGATTTTGTGGTGCCTAGTAGAATGAATGAAGGTCAGTTTTATGCACTGCCACAATCGCCACAAACTTTTAAACAGTTATTAATGGTGGGGGGCATGGATAAGTATTTTCAAATTGTAAAATGCTTTAGAGATGAAGATTTACGTGCTGATCGTCAACCAGAATTTACACAAATTGATTGTGAAATGGCTTTTGTGGAACAAGAGGACATCTTAAATATGTTTGAAGGATTAACACGTCATTTGTTAAAAGAAATAAAAGGCGTTGAGATTGATAAATTTCCTAGAATTACTTATGACTATGCCATGAAAACCTATGGAAATGATAAGCCCGATATTCGTTTTGACATGAAATTTTGTGAACTTTCTAATGAAAATGAAGCATTTGAGCCAGCAGGATTTCCAGTTTTTGATGCCGCACAATTAGTAGTTGGTATAAATGTTACTGGATGTGCAAACTATACCCGAAAACAATTAGACGAACTAACGGAGTGGGTAAAAAGACCTCAGGTAGCAGCGAGCGGATTAGTTTATGTTAGATATAATGACGATGGTACTTTAAAATCATCGGTTGACAAATTCTTTTCAGAAGATGTACTGAGAACTTGGGCAGAGAAAATGAATGCAAAACCAGGCGATTTAATGTTAGTTTTAAGCGGAAAATCAGATAAAACACGAGCACAATTATCTGCCCTGCGAATGGAAATGGCAACCCGATTAGGACTCAGAAAGCCCGAAGAATTTGCCCCACTCTGGGTTATTGATTTTCCTTTATTAGAATGGGACGAAGAATCAAGCAGGTATCATGCAATGCACCATCCGTTTACATCTCCAAAACCTGAAGATATTAAATTGATAAAAACCCAACCCCAAAAAGTTAGAGCAAATGCCTATGATATGGTATTAAATGGCAACGAAATAGGGGGCGGATCTATCAGAATACACGACAGAGAATTACAATCTACCATGTTTGACTTGCTGGGGTTTAGTAAGGCAGATGCCGAGTCTCAATTTGGGTTTTTAATGAATGCCTTTGAATTTGGAGCTCCACCACACGGCGGACTAGCCTTTGGATTAGATAGATTAGTTTCTATCTTGGGGGGTCAGGAAACGATTAGAGATTTTATTGCCTTTCCTAAAAACAACTCCGGACGAGATGTTATGATAGATGCACCCGCACCCATTGACAATAAACAATTAGAAGAATTACACATTAAACTAGGGCCACTGTTAGGTTGATTTAACAAATTTCTAATTTCAATTTGTACTGTTTTTTATAAATCTAAATTAAACTTTATAATATATTTTCTAGATTAACTCATTTGGTTAATTCTTTTTTTGAGGTGCTATTTTTTTCATCCTGTATTACTTTGTGGAAACTTTGAGAAACTTTATGTAGGGTCTGCTGAAAAACTATAAACCATTTTATTTGCAGGGCATTCAGT